>NZ_JALNUM010000100.1:0-22274 GCF_026540795.1 Methylobacterium sp. GC_Met_2 | reverse complement strand
CCCGCCGAATCAATGATCGGTTCGGTGTGGCGGGATGCGCGGATGCGGGCCTGAGAGATCCTGACGGACCCGGCCCGATCCGAACCGGGGGTTTGGGATTTGACGGGCGACGACGAGACTTACGTGTACGACGAGGCCACCGGCGAGTGGCTCCCACCCGGTCAGGCAGCCGCGGCGCCGGCTCGGGCCGAGGTCCGCGATGCGGCCGGCAACGTCCTCGCCGATGGCGATTCGGTCACGCTCACCAAGGACCTGAAGGTCAAGGGCGCGAACCAGACTCTCAAGCAGGGCACGGTCATCCGGTCGATCCGCCTCACGGACGATCCCGATGAGATCGACTGCCGCCACGACACCATCAAGGGCTTGGTCCTGCGCACGGAGTTCGTGCGCAAGCGCTGATCCCAGCTGGGCGAACTGCCATACGCGCTGGCCAGGGCGGTGTTGACCCGGTCTCCGTTCTGGACCCGCAAAAGGTCTCGACCTTTCGAAGCCACGACTCGATCGGTCCGCGCGGCGGAAAATCCGGTGCTCCGGGTCGGGCAGGCTCTCAGACCCGCAGGTCGACGCTCAGGCCCTGGCCGGGGGGCGCTGGCGGCGCGGCACTCGCCGCGCTCTGGGCGCCCTCCGCCACGAGGCCGGCCACGGCCTTGTCGGCCGCGAGCTGCTGCCGGGCGAGTGCCACGCCGATCTGCTGGTTCTGGGCCGCGCCCAGCATCTGGACGGCGGATGCGACGGAGACGGGATCCATGCGGTGGAGGCTAGACCGCTCGCCTGAATCCGAGGTTACGCGGATCGACGGCTTTCGATCGATCCGCCTCAGTCGTCGAGAAAGCCGCGCTGGCGCGCCCGGTAGCCGCCGATCAGCGTCACGCAGATGAAGGACACGCCCGCCAGCACCGTGCCGAACACGGCGATCGGCCACCAATGGCCCTGGAAGCGCTCGGCCAGCACGGTGCCGACGATCGGCGTCAGGCCGCCGGCCAGCGCGCCGCAGAACTGGTAGGCCATGGAGATCGCCGTATAGCGCACCCGGGTCGGGAAGGCGCCCGCGAGGTAGCCCGCGATCACCGCGTAGAAGGTCGCGCTGCCGATCACGTTCAGCGCGAGGCCCACCACGATCAGCGGCACCGATTTGGTCTCGACCAGCCAGAACAGCGGATAGGGCGCCAGCATCGCCCAGATCAGCGTGCCCTGCAGGAACAGGCGCTCGTTGCGGATGAGTTCGGCGATCCGGGCGCCCACCGGGGTCATGATCAACTGCACCACGGCGGCGATCAGCAGGGCGTCGAGGATCGTCGCCCGGGCGATGCCGAGATACTGCGTGGTGAAGGCGATCATGAAGGTGTTGAACAGGTAGACCGAGGCGATCGCGAAGGTGTTGGCGCCGGCGGCCAGCAGCACCGGCTTGAGGCAGGTCGTCAGCACCTCGCGCACGGGGGCCGGCGGCGGGCCACCGGCGGCCCGGGCCTTCTCGAAGGCCGGCGATTCCGCGACGCCGAGGCGAATCGCGAGCCCGACCGCGAGCAGCAGGATGCTGACGAGGAACGGCACCCGCCAGCCCCAGGCCAGGAAACTCTCCTTGTCGAGCAGGCCCGCGAGCCGGAAGGCCAGCAGCGACAGGATCTGCCCGGCGGGGCTGCCGAGCTGCGCGAAGGAGGCGAAGAAGGTGTTGCGCCCGGCCGGCGCGTGCTCGGCGGCCATCAGCACCGCCCCGCCCCACTCGCCGCCGACCGCGAGCCCCTGGATCAGCCGCAGGACGACCAGCATCACCGGTGCCCACAGGCCGACCGATGCGTAGGTCGGCAGCAGGCCGATCCCCGAGGTGGCGATGCCCATCATCACCAGCGTCGCCACGAGCGCCCGCTTGCGCCCGAACCGGTCGCCCAGATGCCCGAAGATCAGGCCGCCCAGCGGCCGCGCCAGGAACCCGACCGCGAAGGTGCCGAAGGCCGAGAGCGTGGCGATGTAGGGCGATTCCGCCGTGAAGAAGAGCGGCCCGAACACCAGGGCCGCCGCCGTGCCGTAGATGAAGAAGTCGTACCACTCGATCGTGGTGCCCACGAACGCCGCCAGCGCCGCCCGGGCGGACTGGTTCGTTCCGGATCCGGCGGCCGGGGCGGCGGTGGTGACGGCCATCGATCCTCGCGCAGCATGATGAATTCAGACGACACCCTGCATGCGCCCGTCTGCCGGGCGACCGCAACGTCTGCACGCGACAGGACGGGTGTTTCATCCGGACCCGTGGGACGCCGCCTCAGAAACTCGGCGGCGTGCAGGCGCTCACCACCTCGCAGGGGATCGGGCCCACGCAGCGGAAGCGGTGCGGCCGCCGGCTGTCGAAGCTGTAGGCGTCGCCGGGGCCGAGGATCCGGCGCTCGGCATCCACCGTGACCTCCAGCCGGCCGGAGAGCACGATGCCGCCCTCCTCGCCCTCGTGGGAGAGCGGCACCCGGCCGGTATCGGCGCCGGGCTCGTAGCGCTCCCTCAGGATCTGGAGCTTGCGCCCGAACAGGCTGTCGCCGACCTGACGGTACGAGATCGCCCCCTTGGCGGCCCGACGGCCGATCTCAGTGAGCTCCTCGGCGGCGAAGAACGCCTTGCGCTCGGGCTCCGGCTCCAGGGCGAAGAATTCGGCCATGCCGATCGGCACCCCGTCGAGGATCCGCTTGAGGGCGCCCACCGAGGGGTTCACCCGGTTGGCCTCGATCAACGAGATCGCGGAATTCGTCACCCCGGCCCGCTTGGCCAGCGTCCGCTGCGACAGGCCGTGGCGGGCACGCACGAAGCGGAGGCGCGCGCCGACATCGATGCTCATCCGGCTTAGGCCCGTTTCAGGTGTTGCGGATTCCGCAACGGTGCCACCCGCGGCCCCGTTCCTGCAAGGGGTTGGCGGCGACCAGAAAAGGACTTGTTGTCCGATCGGCGAAGGTGTCCCCTGGTCTCGTTGCCCGATCCGCGCCGCCTGCCCCGGAGAGCCGCCCCATGACCGACCATCCGCTCCGCAACACGCCCGCGATGGACGCCTTCTGGATGCCGTTCACGGCCAACCGCCAGTTCAAGGCGGCGCCGCGCCTGCTCGTCTCCGCGGAAGGCATGCACTACACCGCCGATGACGGCCGCAGGATCCTCGACGGTTCCGCAGGCCTCTGGTGCGTCAATGCCGGCCACGGGCGGCGGGGCATCGCGTCGGCCGTGGAGCGCCAGCTCGCGACGCTCGATTTCGCCCCGACCTTCCAGATGGGCCACCCCATCGCCTTCGAGTTCGCCGAGCGCCTCGCCGAGATCGCCCCGGGCGGCCCCGATCAGCGCCTCGACCGGGTGTTCTTCACCAATTCCGGCTCGGAATCGGTCGACACCGCCCTGAAGATCGCGCTCGCCTATCAGCGGGCGATCGGCCAGGGCACCCGCACCCGGCTTGTCGGCCGCGAGCGCGGCTATCACGGCGTCGGCTTCGGCGGGTTGTCGGTGGGCGGCATCGTGTCGAATCGGCGGGTCTTCCCGCAGCTCAACGGCACCGACCACCTGCGCCACACCCACGACCCGGCCCGCAACGCCTTCGTGAAGGGCCAGCCCGAGCACGGGGCGGAGCTCGCCGAGGATCTGGAGCGGCTGGTGGCCCTCCACGGGGCCGAGACCATCGCGGCCTGCATCGTCGAGCCGGTGGCGGGCTCGACCGGCGTGCTGGTGCCGCCGAAGGGCTATCTGGAGCGCCTGCGCGAGATCTGCACCAAGCACGGCATCCTGCTGATCTTCGACGAGGTCATTTCCGGGTTTGGCCGCCTGGGCGCGCCCTTCGCGACGGATTTCTTCGGCGTCGTCCCGGACCTGGTGACCAGTGCCAAGGGTCTGACCAACGGCACGGTGCCGATGGGCGCGGTGTTCGCGAGTCGGGCGGTGCATGACGGGCTGATGAACGGTCCGGACGGGATCGAGCTGTTCCACGGCTACACCTATTCCGGGCACCCGATCGCCTGCGCGGCCGGGATCGCGACGCTGGACATCTACCGGGAGGAGGGTCTGCTCACCCGCGTCGCCGACATCGCCGACGATTGGGCCGCGGCGATCCACGACCTGCGCGGGCGCAAGAACGTCGTCGACATCCGCACGATCGGGCTGGTCGCCGGCGTCGAACTGGCGCCGCGACCGGATGCGCCGGGCAAGCGCGCCTACGAGGTGTTCGTGGATTGCTTCGAGCGCGGCCTGCTGACCCGGATCACGGGCGATATCCTCGCCCTGTCACCGCCGCTGATCATCGAGCGCGGCCAGATCGGCGAAATCGTCGACATCCTCGGCGCGGCGATCGACCGGGCCGCCTGAAGCTTTTGATCTGGGTTTCCAAAGGGCTCGCCCTTTGGTGGGTTGTCAGGGCGGAGCCCTGACCGTCTCGGGCGAAGCCCGACGCCAGGGCTCCGCCCTGGACCCGCGAAAGGTCTCGACCTTTCGAAACCCGCACTCGAGCCCTGCGCATGGGTGCCGCCCTACAGCGTGGGGTTGTTGCGACACCGCCCGTGCCCATCTGCCCGAGACCCGGATTTGTGCCGGGCACGAGGCTTTGCATGTCGAACACCGCCCTGATCGTCGGCGCCAGCGGGATCGTCGGCAGCGCCACCGCGGCGCTGCTCACCCGAGAGGGCTGGCGGGTTGCCGGCCTCGCGCGCAACCCGGTGGCCCAGGCGGGCGTCGAGCCGGTGGCCGGCGACCTGCAGGATCCGGCCTCGCTGGAGCGAGCGCTCGCCGAACTCGCACCGACCCACGTGTTTCTGGCGACCTGGCAGCGGCGGCCCACCGAGGCGGAGATGATCCGCGTCAACCGGGCCATGATCGAGAACGTCCTCGATGCGCTGCGCCCGAAGAAGAGCATCCGTCACGTCGCCCTGGTGACCGGGCTGAAGCACTATCTCGGCCCGTTCGAGGCCTACGGCAAAGGCACCCTGCCGCAGACGCCGTTCCGCGAGGACCAGGGTCGCCTCGACATCGAGAATTTCTACTACGCGCAGGAGGATGCGGTGTTCGCGGCCAGCGCGCGCGACGGCTTCGCCTGGAGCGTCCACCGCCCCCACACGATCATCGGCAAGGCGGTCGGCAATGCCATGAACATGGGCACGACGCTCGCCTGCTACGCCACCCTGTGCCGGGAGCTGGGGCGCCCGTTCATCTTCCCGGGCTCGGCCGCGCAGTGGAACGGCCTCACCGACATGACCGACGCGCGGCTGCTCGCCCGTCAGCTGCTCTGGGCCTCCACCGAGCCCAAGGCCGCCAACGAGGCGTTCAACGTCGTCGATGGCGACGTCTTCCGCTGGAGCTGGATGTGGGGGCGGATCGCCGCCTGGTTCGGGATCGAGGCGGTGGCGTTCGACGGCACGCACCGGCCGCTTGAGCCCCGGATGGCGCAGGACGGTCCGGCCTGGGCGGAGATCGCGCAGCGCTACGGACTGGCCGAGCCGAACCTCGAAAAACTCGCTTCCCCCTGGCACACGGACGCCGATCTCGGCCGGCCGATCGAGGTCGTGACCGACATGAGCAAGAGCCGCCGCCTCGGCTTCACGGCCTACCAGCCGACCGACGACGCGTTCTACGACCTGTTCGCCGAACTCCGCGCGGACCGGTTGGTCCCCTGAGGCACCACGAGCGGGATATCCGCGCCTCGGTGCCCTTCGAGCGCGACATGCCCCTCTCCCGCACGGGAGAAGGGGCCCGCGCTGAGCCCCGGCCGGTCCACGTTACCCGGCCTTGCGCTCCGTCCCGCACCACTCGGCCACGAACAGCGCCATGGTGGTCGTGATTCGTTTCACCGAGGCGAGGCTCACCCGCTCGTCGAAGCCGTGGATGTTCTGGGACGTCGGGCCGTAGCACAGCGCCGGCACCCGGTCGTAGAGGGCGTGGACCCGGGTATCGAGGTAGCCTGCCGTCATGAAGCTCTGGAGCGGTGACCCGATCGCCCGCTCGTGCGCGCGGCCGAGCACCGCCTCGGCCGCGGAGCCCTCTTCCAGAACGTAGCCCTCCGCGAAGAAGCCGTTGAACACCACCCGTGGCGGGCTGTTGGCTAGGAACGGGTCGGTGCGGGAGAAGCTCGCAACGGCGGCCTCGATCTCGGCGGCGGCCTGCGCGGCGGTCACGCCCGGATAGAGCGCGACCCGGCAATGGATCCGGCACCAGGCCGGGACCGAGGAGGCCCAGTCGCCGCCCTCGATCTTGCCGATGTTGAGGTTGATCGGGTGCTCCTCGGCCTCGAAATGCGGGTGCGACGCCTTCTCGGCGTTCCAGCGGGCCTCGACGGCGCGCAGCGCCCCGATCACCCGGTAGGTCGCGTCGATGGCGTTGGCACCCGCCCCCATCTCGCGGACGTGGACCGGCACGCCCCGGACCTCCACGGTGAACCAGAGGACGCCGGTATTGGCGCGCACCAGCTTCTCGTCCTCCGGCTCGGGGATCAGCACGGCGTCGGCCCGGTAGCCGCGCAGATGGGTCATCAGGGCACCGTTGCCGGTGGATTCCTCCTCGACCACCGACTGGACCGTCACGGAAGCTGCCGGCTGCAGGCCGAGCCGGGCCAGGGCATCGAGGGCGAACAGGTTGGCGGCGTGGCCGGCCTTCATGTCGCCGGCGCCGCGCCCGTACAGCCAGTCGCCTTGGATCACCGGATCGAACGGCCGATGGCTCCAGAGGTCGAGGGGACCCGGCGGCACCACGTCGACATGCGCCTGGAGGATCAGGGAACGACCCGTCTCGGTGCTCGGCCGGTGGTGGCAGACCACGATCGGCGCGTCCGAATGGAGCGCGGCGTCGATCTTCGAGCCGCCCGGATGGGCCGCGATGGCGTCCCGGTCCATGGCGAAGCGCTCGGTGGCGTAGCCGCGGGCACGGAACTGATCGAACACGTAATCCTGGCAGGCATGCTCTTCGCCCCGCAGGGAGGCGAACCGGACCAGCGCCTGCGTGTGGGCGACCTGATCGGCAAACCCCTCCGCCACGGAGGCTTCGATCTCGGCGGCGAGGGCGGGGTCGAGGGCCATGGGAACTCCGAACCGGTTTCAGAGCGCTCGCCGCCGAAATGGACGCCGGTTCGGCGCAGGAGAGCGCGGCCAAGCAAACACTGAGAGCGGATCGCAACGCGATCGGCTCCCAGCCGGAGGAGGCGCCCGGGCCCGGGCCGCTGTCAACCGGCCGGTCGGCAACAGCACGGTTCGTGCCGGACCGCCCGAACCCGGATCAAGGCGGCGCCGGGCCGGCACTCAGCACAGCGTGACTGCGCAGGGTTGGGGCCCGCCGGAACCTTGGCGTTGCCAAAGGCTTAGCGTGTCGGCAAACCGTCGCGGTTTTCCGGTCGGAGTCTCGCATGCGTATCGGTCTGGTCTCGGTTCTGTCCGCCCTGCTCCTGTGGGCCACCGTCCCGGCGTCGGCCGCCGCGGACGTGCTGATCAACGTCGACAAGAGCGCCCAGCGCATGGAGGTCACGGTCGACGGGCAGCCCCGCTATTCCTGGCCCGTCTCCACCGGCGTCGAGAGCCACGACACCCCCTCGGGATCCTATCGTCCCTTCCGGATGGAGCGCACGCACTTCTCGAAGGAGTGGGACGACGCGCCCATGCCCTTCGCGATGTTCTTCACCAACCAGGGCCACGCCATCCACGGCACCAACCATGTCCGCAACCTCGGGCGGGCGGCCTCGCATGGCTGCGTGCGCCTGTCGGTGCGCAACGCCGCGACCCTGTTCACCTTGGTCAAGGCCGAGGGTATGGGCCGGACCCGGGTGGTGATCGACGGGATGGATGCCCCGGTGGCGGAGGGCCGGTCGCGCGGCACACGCGTCGCCCGGAACCCCTATGGGACGGACGACCCGCTGGCGGATGGCGACCAGATGGGCCGCCGCTCGCTGCCTGCCTATTACCGCCCCGTCGCCCCGCCCGCCTACGCTCCGGCCACGGGCTACGGTTACCCCGCCCAGGCCGACGACGACAGTTGGTAGGCCGAGCATCGCCCGGCTGATCGGCGCGACCCCGAGCCCCTAGGCCCGCCAGCGCCGCCAGATCGACGGCGGCCGCGCCCGGACCGTGGGCGACGGCGTCATTCTGGGCGACATCGCGGCCAGGACGGTCGTGGTCTATCTGGCGGGGCGCTTCCCCGAACGCGACGGGTGGGCCCGCCACCCGAACCTCGGCCGGTTGAGCGACCGAACGGAGGCATGTCCCTCCGTCCGAGGCTCCATGCCGTATGCGCAGACGATCAGCGATCGGGTCGTCTGAACCCGAAGGCCGGGTTCCGATGCCCTGCCCCATTGCCGCCGGGGCGATCCAGGCTTAGCTCCCCGGCGGCCCCAGAGCCCGCGCGGCGCCTGCCGCGACCTGAGACGGATGGAGACACCCCCGAGATGCCTTTCGCTTTCTGCCGGTCCCTTCCCCTCGCCGCCCTGGCGCTCGCCGCGGCCACCGTGCCGGGCTACGCCCTGGATGTGACGCGCACGGCCGACATCGCCGCGCCGCCGGCCAAGGTCTGGCAGACGATCGGTGAGTTCTGCGGCATCGGTGACTGGCACCCGGCCATCGAGAAATGCGCCCTGTCCGATCAGGATGGCATGAAGGTCCGCACGCTGAGCCTGAAAGGCGGCGGCACCATCAAGGAGGAGCAGGTCTCCCGGGACGACAAGGTGATGAGCTACACCTACACGATCCTGGAGAGCCCGCTTCCGGTCGCCGACTACAAGTCGACCCTCTCGGTCGCCCCCGAGGGCTCCGGCTCGAAGGTGACGTGGACCGGGACGTTCAACGCCAAGGGCGCCCCCGACACGGTCGCAGTCGACGCGATCCAGGGCATCTACGATTCCGGCCTGAAGGCGCTCGCCGACAAGGCAAAGTAGGCGCTCACGATTCGGCGCGCGCTGTTGAACCGAACCGCTCGCAGCGCGCGCCAAACCATTTCAATGACAGCGGAATCCCACAGTTCCGGTGCCCAACGTCCCGCGTCGCGCGCCAGCATGGCGTGTCGTGGTGGCGATTGACCCACTGCCAAGCTCGGCCCAAAACCCTGGCGGCGCTGCCTCCGCGCCCCAACAGGATGATCGCCGTGCCCGCGTCCCGTCTCCCGATGCGCCTCAGCCTCGCCGCCCTTGCCGTCGCGGCGCTGGCGGCTTGCCAGCAGCGTACCACCCCGGCGGTCATGGAACCCTCGCCCGTCATCCCGGCCCCAATGGCCCTGCCCACCGGCAGTGGCTGCGGTCCCGAGATCGCGCGCACCAAGGCGATCGTCGACAGCGACGTGGCCACCGGCAACCTCAACAAGCCCGTGGGCGACCGCTTCAACGCCGACCTTTCGCAGGCCGCGGCAGAATGCTCGGCCGGTAAGTCGGGCGAAGCCCTGCACCTCCTGGCCGCCGCCAAGAGCCGGTACGGCTACCGCTGAGCAGGCAGCGGCAGGTTCCCCGGCCGCCCCTGTCCCTATGAGCGTAGGGAAGCAAACCGGTCGGTGCCACGACGCCCGAGGTCGCGCTGCCTCGGGTCACGTCGCTTCGCTCACGACGACGCGGACCGAACCGTTCGGCCGGACTCGGTCTTAGATCACGAACAGCAGGTTCAGCCCGGCCCGCCGGAACCCTTCCTCGGCGATCTTCAGATCGAGCCCGTAGGACGCGATGTCGTCCGCCACCGGGTCGAGCCGCGGGGCTCGATGCTGGTGCAGATGCTTGATGTAGCTGTGGCAAGTCGTGCAGGTCTCGACCTGGACATCCTTCGAGACCTCGTCGAGCCCGTAATAATTGATGTTCTCGCCGTCGCCGCAGGCGGTGCAGCGGATCCGGACGTGGTTCCAGTAGGTGCCGCAGAGCGAGCAGCTGAGATACCGGGCCTTGTCGGCCGGGGTCCAGGCGACGACGACGCTCGCCACCGGCGCGCCGCCGCAGCACGGGCAGACGCCGTCCGCAACCGGCTTCAGGATCTTGGGATCGAGGGCGGCCGCCTGCTCGGCGAGGCGGACCTGCAGCGCCGCGGAGACCAACACGCATTCCGCGATCCGATCGACCGGCAGCGCACCCTCGAAGACCTGCAGCACCAGATCGAGGCGATCCTCCCGGGATGCGGCGCGCAGGCTCTCCCGGGCCGCGGCGGAAGCCTCGGGCGCGGTCGTGAGATCCAGGGCGTCGAGCAGCGCCAGCAGGCACGCGTCGAGGCCCGGATCGGCCTCCAGTCCGTGCCGCGACAGCGGCGGCATCCCGTGCTCGCTGCGCAGCGCCAGATCGGCGCCGTCCGGCGGCGGCGGGAGCGCCACCTTGGCCTGGATCGCCGCCTGGGCGCGGGCGACTTCTGCCACGAACCGGAGATAGGCCTCCAGCGGGTGCCCGGGGGCGGCCTCGTCCAGGCGCGCCGCACGGTCGGCGAACAGGGTCGTGGGGTCGGGCAGGCGGACGAACGGGACCGAGCCGGAAATCCCGATCTTGTCGGGATCGGGCTTCAGCTCGTTGAAGTCCCGGCGGCGGGGTTTTGGCGCCTCCGCGGGTGTCGGGGTCTTGTCCGCGGATTTCCGCTTGAAGAAATTGGCCACCACTCAGGATCCGCGCTTGTCCACCGAGCCGTGGCGGGCCTTGCCGCCGGCGATCTGCCGGAACCACTTGCGGTGATGCCGGTAGGCCCAGCCGCCCGTGACCGTGCCGCGGACCATCGCCCGG
Organism: Methylobacterium sp. GC_Met_2; assembly: GCF_026540795.1. Taxonomy (NCBI): domain Bacteria; kingdom Pseudomonadati; phylum Pseudomonadota; class Alphaproteobacteria; order Hyphomicrobiales; family Methylobacteriaceae; genus Methylobacterium; species Methylobacterium sp. GC_Met_2. The sequence continues at coordinate 11,620 of NZ_JALNUM010000100.1, read as the reverse complement.
CCAGTGCCGCGCACCCAGATGCCGGCGTAGATGTGGACCACGATGATCGCGATGGCGATCACGGCGGCGAGCGAGTGGGCGAGCAGCGCCCAGCGCTGGGTCTCGATGGAGGTCAATCCGCCGAAATAGGTGTTCCAGATCACCAGCCCGGTGACGAACATCACGCCGATCAGCGCGGTCTGGCCCCAGAACACGCCCTTCTGGCCGGCATTGTACTTGCCGAGTTCGGGCAACCGGTCCTCGCGGTTGGTGACCACGTCGCCGATCTTCATCGACCACGCGACATCGTCCTTGTTGGGGATGTTGAGCTTCCAGAAGCGCACGAACAGGAAGAAGAAGCTCACCGCCAGCGCCACGCCGAACCACGGGTGGATCGCCCGGGTCGCCTGCCCGCCGCCGAACAGGCCGGTCAGCGAGAACAGGTAGGGCGTGAACATCGCCAGCCCGGAGAGGGTCAGTACGGTGAACAAGATCGCGGTGATCCAGTGGTTCACGCGCTGCACCCCCGTATAGCGCGGGACGTACAGCACCTCCGGCGCCGCGGACTTGGCGTGGTGCAGGGGGCGGGACTCGCCGTCCCGGATATCGTTCTGGATCGTCATCGGCCTTCTCGCGCCTGATGCGGTGCCGGCTCCGCGTGGCGGCTCTGGAATTCAAAGATAGGGTGGGACGGCTGCGCCGTCTCCATCCTGTCGCTATCGGATCCGCGCGCTCCCTCCCCCCTCTGCGAGGGAGGGTGGCCCCTGCGGAGCAGGGGTCGGGAGAGGGGAACCCAGGTTCAGAAGAGGGCGCGCGGCCTGCAAGACGGGCACACCCCATCCTGCTCCGTCGCTCCCCTCTCCCGACCCCCTTCGGGGGCCACCCTCCCCCGCAGAGGGGGGAGGGAGACCGTTGTGCTAGTGCGGCCGGGCCTCATCGCCGCCGGTCTCCCGGCGCTTGGCCTCGTCGTACTCGACCGCCTCTTCCTCTTCCTCCGGCACGACCTCGTTCGGGCCGGCCGTCACATAGTGGAAGAAGCCCGCAACCGCCGCAAAGCCCATCGCGGCAAGACCGAACACCTTGGCGCCGCCCTTCCAGAAGGCCACCAGCGGCGAGATCTTCGGGTCGTTCGGCAGGCCGGCGTAGAGGCTCGGCTGATCGGCATGGTGCAGCACGTACATGACGTGCGTGCCGCCGACGCCGGCCGGATCGTAGAGGCCGGCCTGCGCGAAGCCGCGCGACTTCAGGTCGACGACCCGGGTCTCGGCCTGCTCGATCATCGCCTGCTTGGTGCCGAACATGATCGAACCGGTCGGGCACGCCTTGGCGCAGGCCGGAGCCTGACCCACCGCCACCCGGTCCGAGCACAGGGTACACTTGTACGCCTTGTGGTCGGTCTGGCTGATGCGCGGGATGTTGAACGGGCAGCCCTTCACGCAGTAGCCGCAGCCGATGCAGTTTTCCTCGATGAAGTCGACGATGCCGTTGGAATACTGCACGATCGCGCCCGGCGACGGGCACGCCTTCAGGCAGCCCGGCTCGGTGCAGTGCATGCAGCCATCCTTGCGGATCAGCCACTCGAGGTTGTTGGTCTCCGGGTTCTCGTACTCGGTAAACCGCATCAGGGTCCACGACTTCGGCGTGAGGTCGTGGGGGTTCTGATAGCTGCCGGTGTTCACGCCGATGTCGTCGCGCAGGTCATTCCACTCCTCGCAGGCCGATTGGCAGGCTTTGCAGCCGATGCACTTCGACACGTCGATGAGCTTGGCGACCTCCACCTGGCGGCGGATCTCCGGCGGCGTCTCCGTGGAGGCGGAGCGCTGGCGGATGTCGAGGGAGCTGTAGTCGGCCATGATTCAGCTCCCCTTACGCGACCGCATCCGACGGGGGCGTGGTCGGCTCGATGTTCACGAGCCAGGCCTTGAACTCCGGCGTCTCGGTGTTGGCATCGCCCACGACCGGCGTCAGCGAGTTCGGATGCCATCCTTTCTTGGTGTGGCCCATGAAGCCCCAGTGCTGCGGGATACCGACGACGTGGACGGGCTTGCCGTCGCAGATCAGCGGCTTGATCCGCTTGGTCACCATGGCCTTGGCCTTGAGCGAGCCACGCTTCGACCAGACGCGGACCCAGCCGCCCCGGGCGATGCCCTTCTCCTTGGCGAGCTCCTCCGAGATCTCCACGAAGGCCTCCGGCTGGAGGATCGCGTTGATCCGGGCGTGCTTGGTCCAGCCGTGGAAATGCTCGGTCAGCCGGTAGCTCGTCGCCGCGTAGGGGAACTCCTCCGCGGTGCCGAGATCGGCCAGGTCGTCCTTGAAGATCCGGGACGCGGGCGCGCCCTTGATCTTTGGGAACGGGATGTTGGCCATCGGGGACTCGAAGGGCTCGTAATGCGTCGGGAACGGCCCGTCGCGCATGAGACCCCGGGTCCACAGGCGGGCGACGCCCTCCTGGTTCAGGATGAACGGCCCGACGCCCTTATCGGGAGCGACGGTGACGCCATAATCCGGCACGTCGAAGCCGATCCACTGCTTGCCGTTCCACTCGATGAGCTTCTTCTTCTCCGACCACGGACGCCCCTCGGGGTCGCACGAGGCGCGGTTGTAGAGCACGCGCCGGTTGGCCGGCCACGCGAAGGCCCAGTTCGGGGCGATGCCGCGGTCGCCGGGATCGGTGTTGTCCCGGCGGGCCATGGTGTTGCCCTTCTCGGTGTAGCAGCCCGAGTAGATCCAGCACCCACAGGCGGTCGTCCCGTCGTCCTTGAGCTGGGCGAAGCCGTCGACCTGCTTGCCCGCCGGGATGATCGTCCCGTTGAGGTCCGGGGTCGGCGCCACCGTGTAGCCGTTGAGCTCGCGGGCGAGCTCCGATGGCGTCGGCGACTCGGCGATCGCGTAGTCCCACTTCAGGTTGACGATCGCATCCGGGAAGGCACCGCCGTCCTTTTTGTAGGCCGCCTTCACGCGAAGGAAGATCTCCGACATGATCTCGATATCCGAGCGGCACTCGCCCGGCGGCTCCTGCGCCTGCCAGTGCCATTGCAGCCAGCGGCTGGAGTTCGAGAGGGAGCCTTCCTCCTCCACGAACAGGGTGGTCGGCAGCTCGAACACCTCGGTCTGGATCTGGGTCGGATCGACGTCGTTGTACTCGCCGTGGTTCTCCCAGAACCGGGCTGTCTCGGTCTTGAGCGGATCCATCACCACGATGAACTTCATCTTGGAGAAGGCTTCCGTCATCTTGGCGCGGTTCGGGAACGACAGCAGGGGGTTGAAGCCCTGGATGACGTAGCCGGTCATCTTGCCCTGCTTGGCGAGCTCGAACCCACGCAGCACGTCGTAGGTCGGCACGTCGAGCTTGGGCAGGTAGTCGTAGGCCCAGTCGTTGTCCTTGGTGGCGTAATCGCCCCACATCGCTTTCTGGAACGAGACGAAGAACTTGTTGTAGTTCTGCCAATAGCTCGTCTGCCCCGGACGCAGCGGCTTGAACTGCCGCTTCGCGCTGTAGCTCGCGTAGGTCGGCTCCTTCTCCACCGGGATGTTCAGATAGCCCGGGATGAGGTTCGACATCAGCCCGATATCGGTCAGCCCCTGGATGTTGGAGTGGCCGCGCAGCGCCTGCATGCCGCCGCCGAGCACGCCGATATTGCCGAGCAGCGTCTGCACGATGCACATCGAGCGGATGTTCTGCGAGCCCTTCGAGTGGTGCGTCCAGCCGAGCGCATAGAGCGAGGCCATCGACTTCTCGGGAGAAGCCGTGGTCGCCATCAGCTCGCAGACCTTCAGGAAGGTCTCCTTGGGCGAGCCGCAGATCCGCTCGACCATCTCGGGCGTGTAGATCGCGATGTGCTTCTTCAGGAGCTGCATCACGCAGCGCGGGTGCTGCATCGTCTCGTCGACCACGGCGTAGCCGTCGGGTCCGATCTCGTAATCCCAGGTGGTCTTGTCGTAGTCGCGCTTGTCCGCGTCGTAGCCCGTGAACAGGCCTTCGCTGAAGTCGTAGCCCTCGCGGACCACGTACCCGGCGTTGGTGTAGGCGGAAACGTAGCGGTGCTGCAGCTTGTCGTTGTCGAGCAAGTACTTGGCCACGCCCGACAGGAAGGCGATGTCGGTCCCCTGCCGGATCGGGCAGTAGAGATCGGCCACCGACGCCGTGCGGGTGAAGCGCGGATCGACGACGATCAGCTTGGCATTGTTATGGGCTTTCGCCTCGACGACCCATTTGAAGCCGCAGGGGTGCGCCTCGGCGGCATTGCCGCCCATCACGGTGATCACGTCCGCGTGCTTGATGTCCATCCAGAGGTTGGTCATCGCACCGCGTCCGAAGGAGGGCGCCAAACTGGCGACCGACGGACCGTGTCAAACCCTGGCCTGGTTATCGAAGACCAAGGCCCCCATGCTGCGGACGGTCTTGTAGGTGAGCCACGCCGTCTCGTTCGTGGTGGCCGATGCCCCGAGGAAGCCCATCGTGGTCCAGCGGTTGACCGTGAGGTCCCCGTTCTTGGCCACGAAGTTCTTGTCCCGGTCCTCCTTCAGGAGGGCCGCGATCCGGTCGAGGGCGAAATCCCACGAGACCCGCTTGAACTCCGACGTGCCCGGGGCACGGTGCAGCGGGTACTTGGTGCGGGTCTCGGCATGCACGAAATCGAGCAGCGCCGAACCCTTCGGGCAGAGCGTGCCGCGGTTGACCGGATGATCCGGGTCACCCTCGATATGCATCACCGAGGAGCGTGCGTTCTTCGACCGGTCGCCCAGGCTGTACAGGATGACGCCGCAGGCCACCGAGCAGTACGGGCAGGTGTTGCGGGTCTCGCGCATCTGCGCGAGCTTGAAGGGCCGCACTGCGGCGGCCATGGCGGGCTCGAGTCCGCCGAATCCGAGTGCGCCCAGCGAACCGCCCGCGAGACCGGCGCCGGCCCCCTTGAGCAGGCCACGCCTTGAGACCTGGACCGTCATCTCCGCTCCATAAAGCGACTTGGTATAATTCCAGGGTGTCCCAAAAAAGCGTGCACGAGGCAAGTGCGGTTGCGTGACACAGACGTGACACGGCTCGAGTTGTGTTGCGGGCGACGCAGTACGTCCGCCTGAGCCGTTATCATCCTCTTAGGAAATGCGCTTTTTTACTTGCTCGGAACAGAGGGATTCGTGCCCGACGGGCTCGCCGTCCGGTGCTCGAGGGGCGCTTGCGGCTCCGTGGCCGCGGTGCCGCCGGGATCCGCCTTGGGGACCGGGCGGTCAGCGTTTTCCTTGATCGACTGGCCGCCGGGATTCGGCGCGTCTTTGGCGGCGGATTCCTCCCGGGGAACGGGGGCTTGGCTCCAGCCGTCCTGAGCGCTCCGGGACTTGTCGCCCATGGCGTCCACGCCCTTGATCTCACCGGGCTTCGTTTGGGCAAGACAGGGAGATCCGGCGAGGGCCGCGCCGAGGAACACCAACGTCGTCAGGGAGATCGGACGGGACACGAGGAGGCTCCGGGCAGCTTGGTTGTCTCAACGGCGGGGAACGTATCCCCCGGGGCGCCAGTTCCGGCCTGCGACAGCGCCTGCACAAACGCCGCGCCCACCCAGGGCGGGCCTGTCCAAGACGAGAGGCAGTGACGGGTCCTTAACCAAGCTTTGCCAGTCTGTTGCAGAGCCACCGTGGGGATGTCCGATCATGTCGAAGCCGCATCCCGAGCGTCCGGCTCCGGTGGAGGCCACGGCCGACGTGCCGCCCCTGGCCCCTGGAATCCGCCGCCATCTCGGCCGGACTCTGCGTTCGCAATACGCGGATTCGCTGGCGGCGCCGGTGAGTGAGCGCCTGGAAGCGCTCATCGCGCAACTCGTGAAGCCGAAGGATTGACGGAGACGCGACCGATCACGGTTCGCTTCCTGTCGGCTGGGCGTCGCAGCAGCATCCCGCATCACGACAGGATCCCGCAATTCGATGTGCGCCAAAGCACATCAGATCGTTCTTTCTGCGAAACTGCCGGAGACGCTTTGATTCTTCCCCGCATCCTGCGAGCGGGAGAAGATCCATGCGTTCCGCCCCCGTAGCGTGCTGCGGATGCTTGCCTTCTCGCCATTTCCGTCGATCTTGCGCTGGCCGACGGGCCCAGCAAGACAATGCTCGTGGCTTGACATCGTTCGATAAAAAGAACGATTTCGTGTGTTCCCGGGGGGTTGTTCCCCTGTGGCGCGATGCGACTGGCCGGGGATCGGACGTGATGAAGAACGTGGTGGGTCGAGGGCACGCCGTCCGGGCGATCGGGCTTTCCCTGCTGGCCGGCGCCGGCCTCTGGGCCGGCGTGGTGCAGGCCTCCGCCGAAACGGCACTCCTGAACGTTTCCTACGATCCGACCCGGGAACTCTACCGGGAGATCAACGCCGTCTTCGCCGAGGACTGGAAGGCCAAGACCGGCGAGGCGATCACGGTCCGGGCCTCGCACGGTGGCTCAGGGGCGCAGGCGCGCACGGTGATCGACGGGGTCGACGCCGACGTGGTCACCCTCGGCATCCCGTCCGACATCGACGCCATCGCCAAGCTGACCCACAAGATCCCGGACGATTGGCGCAGCAAGCTGCCCAACACGGCAACGCCCTACACCTCGACGGTGGTGTTCCTCGTCCGAAAGGGCAATCCGAAGGGGGTCAAGGACTGGGCCGACCTCGTGAAGCCCGACGTCAAGGTGATCACCCCGAACCCGAAGACCTCCGCGGGCGGGCGCTGGAACTTCCTGGCGGCCTGGGGCTACGCCTACAATCAGGACAAGGATGCCGCCAAGGCCGATGCCTTCGTGGGTCAGGTCTACAAGAACGTGCCGGTGCTCGACACCGGCGCCCGCGGCTCGACCGTGACCTTCGCGCAGCGCGGTCTCGGCGACGTGCTGCCGACCTGGGAGAACGAGGCCTATCTGGTCCTTCAGGAATTCGGCGCCGACAAGTTCGATATCGTTTCGCCGCCGACCTCGATCTACGCCGAGCCGCCGGTGGCCCTCGTGGCCGCCAATGCCGAGCGTAAGGGCACGACGAAGGCCGCGCAGGCCTATCTCGATTTCCTCTACACCGACCGCGCCCAGGCGATCTTCGCCAAGCACCATTACCGGCCGATCAAGCGGGAGGCGGCGGCACCGGCCGACCTCGCGCAGCTGCCCGAGATCAAGCTGTTCAAGATCGAGGATCTGCAGGGCTCCTGGGACGAGATCCAGAAGCGGAACTTCGACGCCGGCGGCCTGTTCGACCGGTTGAGCCGCGCCGGCCGCTGAGGCTCCAGGATCATGGTCGAGACGCCCCGCCCCCGATGGACCTTCCGTCGACCGAGCGTGATTCCGGGCTTCGGGATCAGCTTCGGCTACACGCTGACCTGTCTCGGCCTGATCGTGCTGCTGCCGCTGGCCGGTCTGGTGGTAAAGGCCTCGGGGCTCGGTCTGTCCGGCATCTGGAATGTCGCCACCGATCCGCGGGTGGCGAGCGCCCTGCGGATCAGCTTCGGCGTCTCGGCAGTCGCGGCGCTGGTGGCCTCCACGTTCGGCTTCCTGGTGGCCTGGGTGCTGACCCGCTATCGGTTCCCGGGGCGTAAGCTCGTCGATGCGGCCGTCGATCTGCCCTTCGCGCTGCCGACCGCGGTGGCCGGCATCGCGCTGGCCTCGCTCTACGCGCCGGACGGGCTGCTCGGCGCACCGTTGGCCCGGCTCGGCATCCAGGCGGCCTACACGCCGGTCGGCATCTTCATCGCCATGGTGTTCATCGGCCTGCCCTTCGCGGTGCGGACCGTGCAGCCGCTGATCGCCGAGATCGACAAGGAGATCGAGGAGGCCTCCGCGACCCTGGGCGCCACGCGCCTCGCGACTCTGACCAAGGTGGTGCTGCCGCCGCTGATCCCGGCGGTGCTGACCGGCTTCGCCCTGGCCTTCGCCCGGGGGGTCGGCGAGTACGGCTCGATCATCTTCATCGCCGGCAACCTGCCCTACGTGTCGGAGATCGCGCCGTTGCTGATCGTGATCAAGCTCTCCGAGTTCGACTACGGCGGCGCGGCGGCCATCGCGACGATCATGCTCGGGATCTCGTTCCTGACGCTGCTCGCCATCAACCTCATCCAGGCCTGGTCACGGCGGCGGTTCGGCTATGTCTGAGATTTTCTCCCCGATCTCCGTGCCGATGGCCAAGCCGGCCCAGGCCGCCTCCGAGGGGGCCATCACCCGCGGGGTGCTGATTGGCATCGCGGTCACCTTCCTGGCGCTGTTCCTGGTGCTGCCGCTGTTCGCGGTGTTCACCCAGGCCCTCTCGAAGGGCATCGCCGCCTTCCTGGATGCCTTCCGGGAGCCCGACGCCTGGAGCGCGATCCGCCTGACACTCACCGTGGCGGCGATCGCTGTGCCGTTCAACGTGGTGTTCGGGCTGGCGGCTTCCTGGGCGATCGCCAAGTTCGAGTTCCCCGGCAAGGCGCTGCTGATCACCCTGATCGACCTGCCGTTCTCGGTCTCGCCGGTGGTCTCCGGTCTGATCTACGTGCTGCTGTTCGGCTCCCAGGGCCTGTTCGGCACCTGGCTGATCGATCACGGCATCCAGATCCTGTTCGCGCTGCCCGGCATCGTGCTGGCGACGGTGTTCGTGACCTTCCCGTTCGTCGCCCGGGAGCTGATCCCGCTGATGCAGGAGCAGGGCACCGCCGAGGAGGAGGCGGCGCTGACGCTCGGCGCCTCGGGCCTCCACGTGTTCCGCACGGTGACGCTGCCCAATATCCGCTGGGGCCTGCTCTATAGCGTGCTCCTCTGCAATGCCCGGGCGATGGGCGAATTCGGAGCGGTTTCGGTGGTGTCGGGCCACATCCGCGGCCTGACCAACACCATCCCACTCCACGTGGAGATCCTCTACAATGAGTACAACTTCGTCGCCGCATTCGCCGTCGCTTCGCTCCTTGCCGTCCTTGCCCTCATCACCCTCGTCCTCAAATCCGTCCTCGAATGGCGTTTCGCCGGTGAGCTCGCGCACGGCCGGGCACACTGACAGCCCCTCGGATCGCCCCTCCACGGCGATCCGGATCGAGGCCGTCTCGAAGACCTTCGACACGGCTGCGGTGCTGCACGACCTCTCCCTCGACGTGCGGGCGGGGGAGCTGATCGGTCTGCTGGGGCCCTCGGGCTCGGGCAAGACGACGCTGTTGCGGATCATCGCCGGGCTCGACGCGCCGGACCGGGGCCGGATCCTGTTCGGCGACGACGACGCCACCGGCCTCGCCGTGCAGGAGCGGGCGGTGGGCTTCGTGTTCCAGCACTACGCCCTGTTCAAGCACATGAGCGTGGCCGACAACATCGCCTACGGGCTGAACGCGCGGCGGCGCGCCGACCGGCCGGCCAAGGCCGAGATCAAGCGCCGGGTCGGCGACCTCCTCGACCTGATCCGGCTCTCGGGCTTCGGCGATCGCTACCCGTCGCAGCTCTCGGGCGGCCAGCGCCAGCGCGTCGCCCTCGCCCGGGCGCTCGCCGTCGAGCCGCGGGTGCTGCTGCTCGACGAGCCCTTCGGCGCGCTGGACGCCCAAGTCCGAAAGGATCTGCGCCGCTGGCTGCGCGAGATCCATGACCGCACCGGTCAGACCACGATCTTCGTCACCCACGACCAGGATGAGGCGCTGGAACTGTCCGACCGGGTGGCGGTGCTCGATCGCGGCCGCCTGGAGCAGGTCGGCACGCCGGACGAGGTGCAGGAGAACCCGGCCTCCGCCACGGTGATGAAGTTCCTGGGCGATTCCGTCGAGGTCGAGGCGATCGCCGAGGGCGGCCGGGTGCTGGTGCGCGGCCGGGAGACGCCCGTCGTCGCGCCGGCCGGCATTATCGGCCCGGTGAAGCTCTATGTCCGGCCCTGGCAGCTGCAGCTCGCCGAGCCCGAATCCGCGCACCTGTCCGGCACGGTGCGCAGCTCGTACCGGACGCAAGGCCGCCAGCGGATCGAGGTGGTGGATACGGAGGGTCGCGTGTTCGCCGTGGAGGATTTCGATGGCGTCCGCCACCCGGCCGGGCACCCGGTCGGCCTGCGGATCAACGGCGGGCACGTGTTCGGGTGAGACTTGCTAGCCTCCGTGCAGCCTCTCAAGCGGACTCGTACATCGAGGCGAACGCTTCGTCCGCTCGGATCTTCGAGGGGTCAAAGATTTTTTTCGCGGAATTGGCGGCCATTTTCGCGAAATCTGCTTAGGCTTTCCCAATGACCGCACCGAGTCGCGTACCTGCCCCCGATGTCCTCGCCGCCATCGGCCAGACACCGCTGATCCGCCTGCGCCGGGCCTCGGAGGAGACCGGCTGCGCCATCTACGGCAAGGCCGAGTTCCTGAATCCCGGCCTGTCGGTGAAGGACCGTGCGGCGCTCTCGATCGTGCAGGACGCCGAGGCGAAGGGCCTGATCCGGCCGGGCGGCACCATCGTGGAGGGCACCGCCGGCAATACCGGCATCGGTCTCGCCCTGGTGGCCTCGGTGCGCGGTTACCGGACGCTGATCGTCATCCCGGTCACCCAGTCCGAGGAGAAGAAGCAGACCCTGCGGCTCGCGGGCGCGCGCCTCGTCGAGGTGCCGGCCGTGCCGTTCGCCAACCCGAACAACTACGTCCACGTGGCCCGGCGGCTTGCCGAAAAACTCGCCGCCACGGAGCCGGCGGGCGCCTTCTTCGCCGACCAGTTCGACAACGTCGCCAACCGGCAGGCGCATGTGGACGGCACCGGCCCCGAGATCTGGGCGCAGACCGGCGGCCGGGTCGACGGCTTCGTCTGCGCGGCCGGGACCGGCGGCACGCTGGCCGGCACCGCCGAGGCCCTGCGCGCCCGCAATCCGCAGGTCAAGATCGCGCTCTCGGACCCGGAGGGCTCGGCGCTCTACGCGCACTACACGACCGGCACCCTGAAGGCCGAGGGCTCCTCGATCACCGAGGGGATCGGCCAGGGGCGGATCACCAGGAACCTCGACGGCTTCACCCCGGATCACGCCTTCCGCATCCCGGACCGCGAGGCCCTCGACATCGTGTTCGGGCTGATGCGGGAGGAGGGGCTGTCGCTCGGCGGCTCGTCGGGGATCAACGTCGCCGGGGCGATCCGGCTGGCCCGGGAACTCGGGCCCGGCCACACCATCGTGACGATCCTGTGCGACGGGGCGGCGCGCTACGCCTCGAAGCTGTTCAACCCGGCCTTCCTCACCGCGCGCAACCTGCCCGTGCCGGGCTGGCTCGGCGCCCCGCAGGATCCGCTGCCGGACTGGCACGCCTGAGGCCTAAGGCCTCATCCGTATTTTTCTCACAAAAGCTGGGGCGGCGATTGAACGGAACGGATTGTCGCAGCGTTTGAACGGTCACGCTCGCACCAGCGCGACCGTTCGGAGTTCTCGCCAGATGTCCCTTGTTACCATCCTCCTTATCATCCTGATCATCCTGGCCTTCGGCGGCGGCGGCTTCCTCGGCGGCGGCGCCTATCGCGGTCCGGGCTTCGGCCTCGGCGGCATCCTGCTGATCGTGCTGATCGTCCTGCTGGTCACCGGCCGGCTCTAAGCCACGGCGTCGTTCCCGGCCGCCTCGTGGCCGGGAACGACCTCAGATCCCGGTTTCGAAAGCTCGAGACCTTTTGCGGGTCCTGGGCAGAGCCCAAGTCGCTCTCTCGAGCCCTGCTCTGAGCACCCGCGGCACCTAAGCAGAT
>NZ_JALNUM010000010.1:0-91104 GCF_026540795.1 Methylobacterium sp. GC_Met_2 | reverse complement strand
ATTCCTTCGCGGCGCCCGTGATCCGGTCCGTGTCGACCATGTCGTTCTCCTGTCTCCTGGTGTGTTTCCGCAGCAGAGCAGTGGGCTGTCATGACCCGCAGCGCTGCCGGCTTTCCGTCGACTTCGGGTTCCGCCGTTGGGACTACCCCTCGGCATCAGTCCGAAGATCCCCGGTCAACTTACTGATGGCCCGTCGCATCGAGCCGTTGGAGAGCCTTTCGGGCCCGAATTCTTCCGCTCGAGCCTTCGGCATTCCGTTTTCGATGCGCCTGGGTTGTCCCGAAGATGTGTCCTACGCTTAACCGATCAATAGTTCATCTATACCGGTACGGTAGTTAAGTTTGCTCATTATTCGTGAGCGGAAACCCGTTATCGCGACCCCATATGATCGCTTCGCTGCGCTTGTGAATACCGAGCTTGCGGTAGAGCGCTGCCCCGTGATTCCGCACGGTGTTGCGCGAGAGGCTGAGCTTGCGTGCAATCAAGTCGTCGCTCAGGCCGGAGCAGATCAGGTTGAGGATCTGCCGCTCGCGCACCGTCAGACTCGGCATCGATCCGTCCGCGTTCTCGCGACCCGGGTGACGAAGGTTGGCCAGCTTGTCGATCAATCCGCGGCTGAACCACGACGTATCGGCCATCACGGCTTCGATTGCGTCGAACAACTCGCGCTCGGTGTGCTTGCGATCGGTGATGTCCTGCAGCACCATCAGGATGAAATCCCCATCGTCGATGGTGACCCGCTCGGCCGAGACCAGACAATCGAGGTTGGTCCCGCTCTCGTGGCGCAGACACACTTCGACGCCGAACACGAAGCCGCTTTCGGCCATCGCCGCATCGAAGCGCAGGCGCTGAGCGTCCTTTATCCAAAGGCCCGCTTCATCGAGGCTGCGCCCGACGATTCGATCCTCGCCGAAACCGAACACACGCCCGAAGGCGTCGTTGATGCCCGTGACGTAGCCATCCTGAGAGCGCGCCAGTACGGTCGGCACCGGCGTCATTCGGAACGCCGTGGCGAAGCGCGCCTCGCTCTGGCGCAGGGCGGTCTCGGCCTTCCGGCGCAGTTCGAGGTCGGCGAAGGTGAACAGCATGCAGCGCTCGTCGCCGAGTTCGATCTGCTGGCCCGCCACGATCACGAACCGCGAGCCGCCATCGGGCAGGTCGAGGCACGCCTCCATCTGCGGGATCGTCCCGCCCTCGTGCAGCCGGGAGATCGCCAATTCGCGGTTGCGGGCATTGGCCAGGACATCGACTTCGTAGACGCTGCGGCCGATCACGGCATCGCGTGTGAAGCCGGTCATCTCAAGAAAGCCGGTGTTGACCTTGACGTGGCGCAGGTCGGACAGCCGCGTGATGATGGCGGGCGCCGGGTTGGCGTTGAAGGTCGCCTCGAAGCGCTCCTCGGCCTCGAACTGATCGGAAACGTCCTTCAGGATGAAAGCGAGGCAACTCGGTTTGCCCTCGCGGTCGGTGGCGACCAAGCTGCGCAGGCAGTGGACGAAGTCCAGCTCCGGCTTGTCGGCCCGCTTCACCTCGACGACGACATCGTGGAAGGTCTCGCCGGCCACGACGCGCTCGATCGGGTAGTGGTTGGGCGTATTGTTGTTGCGGTAGCGCAGCGAAAACCGATCGCGGTAGGCGTCCACCGTCTGGCCGAGCTCGTCGAGGCTCTGAACGCCGTGCATCGCCAGGGCAGCCTCGTTGGCATACGCGATGGTCTGATCGGGCTCGACCAGGATCACGCCCTCGCTCAAGCCGGCGATGATCTGTCGGAGCTCATGCCTGTCCACGCCCACCGTCACGGCCGATCCGGCTCCCTCTGATCCGCGCCGCCTATCCAGCGCAACGGCTCAAACGGGTTGCGCGCAAGCGGGTTCCAGTGAAGGCGAACTTTTCACTGGTATACCTGCATCATTGACGTCATCGAGATCGACCAGAGATAAGTTCTGGCCGTTGCGAAAGCGCGATAAGCCGAGCAGCGTCGATTACCATTCATCGCAACCGGTGATCCCGACGTGCAACCCGCCGATGAACTGCGCGACGCGGCCGACGCTGCCGGGCACCATCACGCTTTTGTCCCTGGAGATCTCGGGGAACGGTTACGCGAATACTATCCAGAAGTTGCTGCAGTTGATCCAGCTTCGCCTCTCGGTGCGGTGCTCGGACGGCTCTCTGTGGCGTTGGATACGGCCGACCTGCGCCGCCAGGTCCCGAACGCCTTCAAGGATGACCTGATCGGCCTCGTTCCACGGCTGCGCCGCTACGCGCTGTCCCTGACCTTCGACGGCAACGAGGCCGACGATCTCGTGCAGTTGACCCTTCTGAAGGCCTGGGAGCACCGCGGACGATTCGAGCCCGGGACGAGCCTGGTGGCGTGGCTGTTCACGATCCTGCGCAACGGCTTCATCAACGGACGGCGCAAGCGCAGTCGCGAAGTGCCGGACCCCGACGGCGCGCACGCGGCCAACCTTTCTGAACCGCCCCGGCAGGATCACACGCTCCGCCTGCGCGATCTTCAGGCGGCGATCGGCCGGCTCGAACCCGCCCACCGGGAAGCGCTGATGCTGGTCGCCGTCGACGGTCTGCCCTACGAAGCTGCCGCGAGCGTGATCGGCTGTCCGTCCGGCACCGTGAAAAGCCGCGTCAGCAGAGCCCGCGAACGCCTGACTCGGGAACTCGGCGCATGACGTCCGTTTCTTCGTCGATGCCCCTCCAGGGGGCACCCATCGTTTCAGCGCTGTCTGCCCGCGGCACGTGGAGTGATCCGAGAGCTGAGCGAGCGAGTTCGCCCTCACTCGGCCCGGCTTCTGCGTGGAGTCTCGGACCCCACAGGCTGCATGCAGCTCGACGGGGGGAGCCACCGTCAGGCGATGGGCGACCAGATCCGGCACCGCCGCCGCGCGAGCGTCCCCTCGGCGCGGACGAGCCCTCAGAACCCATCGATAACCCGCTCGACGGCGAGCGGCCCGGCCCCGGGCCGGACGTGCCACCGGGCGACCCTGCCGGCCCGGATCTGCAGGATTGACGGTCGCCTACGCATCAGCGTGTCGACCCCTCGGGACACGAGTGTGACCCCAAGCCTTTTCGAACGCGTGAGTGCCCGTTCCAGTAGCGTCGCTGGTTCCACGCTGGGCCCGGGCGGCTTTACCCCGTGAGATCAAGTCGGTGTGCAGCGTCTGCGCGGGAAGGCCATCGTCGTAGGATACCCGCCGGACGCGTCCAGCTGCTTTCTCAGAGCCCGAGGGTAATGAAGGCGATCACAAAAGCGTCGGCGTTTATGAGGATCTGAATAGGCGTAGAGCGGTGTCCTCGATGCTTATCTCAGGCAAGCAGATGATACAGGATCGTCAGAACCAACCCGGCTGCGTTGACAACGCTGAGAGCCACAAAAGCACCGGCCATGGTGCGCTGCAAGGTTGGCTTGTTGCACAAGAACCTCTCAGCGACCAGTGCAATGACGAGCACTGGAAGGCTCGATATCAAGAGTAGAATTTTCAGAAAAACACTCAACACTTGAAGCGTTAACGATGACGTACAAATACGAACGCCGGGAACGTCATGGGTCCCTCGACTGCTCGCGATTGGTGAATGGCGCCTATGTTCCGGCGTGAAAGGAGAGGCCATCGTCATCTCGGCTGACTTCGCGCGGACGTTATGCAACCGAAGATAGCTATTGACTGTAAATACAACCTTGCGGCGATCCGCACCTGTGCTCGATTGAGGGTTAAACTTCGCGGCGTAGAAAGCTCGGTTTCAGCAGACACAGATACCTCCTGCGTCCGAACGAGCGAGGCGGTGGCGATCTGGCTCTCGACGGAGACGCAGCTGCTGCGGCCTGATGCGGTTCCCGGCCCATGGCGCAGCCGACCACGAAGGCGCCGAGGGCGCCTGTCCCGAGAAACATCAAGATCCCGCCGGAATCGGCCGCGAGCATTCGCGAGGCGGCCTACTGGTGGGTCCGCGTTGACTGGCGTGGAACAGGTCGCGGGTCACGACCGACATCATATCGATCCGCGCCTGCGGATCCGGTCAGACATTCCGGCGGTGGTGCGCTCACGCTGCGCTCAGCATGCTGGGCTCGCCAGTAGCGTCGGAAGCGCTTCGCCAATGACCAGGGCGGTCCCGCCAGAAAAGCGGGACGATGCCCCGCTTCCTGTAAAGCTTCTATCAAAATTCCGGAGACATGCGCCGGTGGCGCTCCCAAGGGAAGCGCAATAATACTGATCAGAACAAGCACTTAGTTCAAGGTTTGGGCGAAAACACACTCATTGAGTCGCAAGGGCTTTCAGCGCCTTGCCCCAACCCTTGCCGTGGTCGCGCCAACGAAAACGCCGTCGCGGGGGTGAAGGCTCGCGACGGCGCTAAGATTGGTGGTCCTGATCAAAGAACCGATTGCAGGGATAGGGCGGATCGCCCGGTTCTGGCAAGCGCCCTCACGGCCGTCCTCGACCCTCGCGGCATGGTGCTGGCGGTCGTCAGCAGCCGCGTCGAGGCGCGGGCCTACCTGCGGGGAGGCCGCGCATGACGCGCCGCGACCTCGCCCCGATCATCGCCCGCGTGCTGGTCGAGAACCCGCCGGAGGCGATGAGCACCAACGGCACGGTGCTGTGGATCTTCCAGACATGGCCTGACTGTTCCGGAGAGGAAGCCCTACGCGCCATCGAGATCGCTGACGAGCTGATCGCGATCGACTGCATGGCGCGGGAGGTCTGACCGGTGGCGGCCGTGACTCTCCTTCAGAAGTGGCAGCTGCTCCAGGCGATCCTCGCGGACGCGGATCTGCCGGCGACAGCGAAAGTCGTGGCGGCTCGAATGCTTGACTATCTGCACACGCAGACCGGCCGTTGCTGTCCATCCTATCAGTCCCTGGCTGATGGAACCGGGCTGAAGCGGCGCGCCATCATCTATGCCGTTCAGGCCTTGAGGAGGGCAGATGGATCAAGGTTGACCGGGTGAAGGGTGGAGCCGCCTCAGGGCCAAGTCGGTACGCCACAAACGAAGTCCGGTTCGAGTTCGCGCGGGCAGAGCCAGAACCTTCGACGGTGCACGGCGATGCACCCTTAAGAGTGCACGACGATGCACCGTTGACAGTGCACGGTGATGCACCGTCGCAAGAGGGTAACAGTGCACAGCCGTGCACGGGGGGGGTGCACGGTGGTGCACCGTCAACGGTGCACGGTGGTGCACCCGAATCCGGGATTACCGGGAAACAAGACCGGGAAGAGTCTCCCCCAACCCCCTCAGCCTTCGACGAGTGGTGGGAGACGTACCCGCGGCGCGATGGAAAGATCGCCGCCCGGAAGGCCTTCGATCGAGCGCTGAAGAATCGGGCTGCGACGGTTGACGAGCTGATCGTCGGAGCCCGCCGCTACGCCGAATCCCGGGCCGGCCAGGATCCGAAGTTCACGAAGGTCCCGACCACCTGGCTGAACGGCGGCCATTGGGCCGACGAACCCGCGCCCCGCCACACGATCACAGTTGCGAACGGCCGACAGTCGTTCAGCGCCCTCGACGCTCTCCGGAGGAATCTCTGCGATGACGAATGAGATCACCACCGCCCGAGCACGTTCGCTCAGCCGCAACAGTGCGCTGCCCAACTTGGACCGCCAGCTCAGTGTCGAGGTCCTTCTCGCGAGATTGGGCCAAGTAAACATGATCAGCTTCACGACTTCGATCCCAGATGCAAGCTTTCTGGCGCGAAATTCACGAGAGCTACAGCGAGTTCGCGAGCAGGTTGATGCGGGACCCGATGCAAATTTGCTGATGAATTTGGTCGAGAACGCTACCGACGCGCTTCAAACGGATCCAGACCCGAAAGTAACCGCGGTAGCGGTCGCCCTTTTGTTTGATAGCCGGGCCAGGCAGCCGGCGAACCCAATCACTTATCTCAGTATCTTATGCAGTGATCTTGTGAGGCTGGGATTCCAGCCTGCGGTAGTTGCTGCGGCATGTCAGAGACTTCGAGAGACAACAGCCTTCATTCCAGAAATCTGCGAAGTCATCGAGGCTTGCCGCAAGGTTCAACTACAGTACCGGGCCACCGCACGAATGGCGGCACTGGTGCTGCAAACTCGAAAGGAGGCAGCGGCGGCGATCCGGGAAGTCGAGAGCTTGCCGCCGCCGGCTCCTAAGCAGCGCGATTGCGGCGGCTGGTGATCGAAACAAACAATTGGCGAGAGGAACTGCCATGACAGATCCAGTGGATATGGGCTGCAAGGGCTTCAACGTGGTGACGCTCGCCGATGTTGCGGGCAATCGGCACGTCGTGATCATCTTCGAACGCGCGGACGGCGAGCCATCGCTGTTGCTATCGCTCGACGCGGACACAGCGATCGCCGCGGCTGGTGACCTGATCAACTCGGCCATGACGGCGCGGGGCATGGAGCCGCCCGCGACCGCTCAGTGAGCCGTCCGGCGGGAGACGACAATGACGACCGATCAGCCCCTCGCCGACGACCTGCTTGAAGGGACCGACGCCATCGCCCGGTTCCTCTACGGCCCAGGCGGCAGCAAGCGCAAAGCACAAAGGGCGATCCATGCGGGACATATCCCGTTCTTTCGGATCGGCGGGCGGATCTGCGCCAGGAAGAGCGCGATAATGCGGTGGATAACCACACAGGAAACGTCGAGTATTACCGCACAGTACCGCTGAGTACCGAAAAATACCGAACTTTTCCTTTGACATGATCCAGAACGGTCCGGCAGTCCTGCACCTCTAGGATCGCCCGATGCCCGAACGGCCAAAGCCACATCCCTCGAAAGACGGCATGGTCCGCGGCGTCGCCTTCCTGGCGCTCACCGCGAGCGGCGGGCGTGGCATCGACGCGATCGACCGCGAGGCGTTGTTCGGCATGGCGATCGGGATTTTGCCCGGCCTGACGGAGGAACAGTTCGAGCATGGGCTCGCGCTGGCGCGCATGGCAGCGCCTGAGCTGCTGCCGCTCCTGCGGGAGGGCGTGCGCTGATGTGGCCCTTCATCGCCCGCGAAGAGCAGGCCGCCCCCGCGATCCTCGATGACGAAACCAAGGCAGCGCCGCCCGCGGTCGAGCGCGCCACGCTGTCGAGCCCCGACGACGAGCTCTACCTGCTGCTGACGGGCGGATACGGGGCCGGCACCGCGTCGGGCGAGAGCGTCGGGCCCAACTCGGCGTTGCGGGTCCCGGCGGTACTGGCCGCGGTGCGGGTGATCGCCAACACGGTCGCCAGCCTCGATGTCAGGGTGATGCGCCTCGAAGCCGATGGCGTGGCGCTGGAGGACTTCGAGCATCCGGCCAACGCGATCCTCGCCCGGCCGGCCCCGTGGTCGGGCCGGTTCACGTATTTCCAGACGCTCACCTTCGACGCGCTGAAGCACGGCGTCGGCTACGCCCTGGCGAACCGGGTTCGCGGCGAGGTGCGCGAGCTGATCCGGGTCCGGCCCGGGTCGCTGGCCTGCGACCTGAATCTCGACACGGGCGAGCCGTCCTACCGCTACGGCGATCGGGTCTACCCCTGGCAGGACGTGGTGCACGTCCAGCCGATCCCGTCCGACAACGGCGAGTTGACCAGCATCGTCAACCTTGCCCGGGAGGGCATCGGGTTCGCGGGCGTCCTGCAGAAGCACGGCGCCCGCCTGTTCGCCAACGGGGCCAAGCCCGGCGGCATCCTCAGCGTGAAGCCATCGCCCGGCGAGAAGACGGTCTCGCCGACCGTGCTCAAGCGGGTGGCCGAGGTCTGGAGCAAGACCTTCGGCGGCGGCGGGGCGGGCAAGACCGCCGCGTTGCCGGCCGACGTGTCCTACGAGTCGCTGGCGATGAACAGCGTGGATGCGCAGTACCTTGACCTGTGGAAGCTCGCCATCCTTGAGATTGCGAGAGCATTCGGTGTGCCGCCGCAGTTCCTCCAGGATCTGGAGCGGACGACGCACAGCAACGCCGAAGAGCTTGGACTCCAGTTCGTGCAGTTTTGCATCGCGCCGTTCTGCGGGCTGTTCACCGAAGCGCATGAGCGGGTGCTGTTCACCGACGATGAGCGGAGTACATACTTCATTGAGTTCGACTACTCGGATCTGCTGCGACCGAACACGCAGGCGCTGTTCGACGCCATGCAGAAGGGTGTCGTCGGTGGCGTGCTGACCCCGAACAACGCCCGGCGGCGGATCGGCGAGCAGCCGGTGAAGGGTGGCGACACGCTGCTCGTGCCGCTGAACACCCGTCCGGTGGATCAGCCCCAACCCGTTGCGCAACCGGCCACGCCGCCCGCGCCAACCCCGGAGCCGGTGCCATGAGCGAGAACAAGGCCGGCGCCGTCCTGCCGATCGAGGCGAAGGCGGTCGGGGATGCCGGCGAGTTCGAGGGCTACGCCTCCACCTATGGCGTGGACCAGGGCCGCGACCGCGTGGTGCCCGGCGCCTTCGCCGAGAGCCTGCGCATCCGCGGCGCCGCCCGGGTGAAGATGCTGCGGGACCACGATCCTCGGCAGCTCATCGGCGTCTGGACCGCGGCGGCGGAAGATGGCCGCGGGCTTCACGTGAAAGGCCGCGTGATCCTCGAGACCCAGGCAGGCCGCGAGGCGCACGCGCTGATGAAGGCCGGCGCGCTCGATTCCCTGTCCATTGGCTACCGGACCGTTCGGCACCGGATGGACCGGAAGAGCGGCGAGCGCCTGCTGGAGGCGGTCGACCTCCGCGAGATCAGCCTCACCGGCTTCCCGATGAACGAGGCCGCCACGGTCTCGCACGTGAAGCACACCCTCAACGACCCCGCACAGGCGCGTCGCCTCGTGCAGGCCCTCGACCGCGCCACAGCGGCACTCGGAAGGAACTGATCATGGACACGCGAGGCGCTTTCGATCCCGACCTGATCGGGCTGGAGTTCAAGGACGAGACCGGCGGCGCTGGCGGCGAGGGCGGTGGCGAGGGTGAGCCCGATGTCGGCGCCGCCGTCGCCCGGCTCCAGGCCGGCTTCGATACAAAGATGGCCGAGATGGGCCGGGACCTGAAGGCGGCGAACGATCGAGCCGACGCGCTGGAGGTTCGCATGAACCGGCCCGGCGGCCAGGGTGCGCCCGGTGCCGCTCCGCAGCTCACTGGAGAGCAGAAGGCGTTCTTCGGCCTGATCCGAAGCGGCAGGGACGCGCTGACCGCGGAGGAGTTGAAGATGCTCCGGATCGCGGATGGTCCGTCCGGCGGCTACCTCGCCCCGCCCGAGTTCACCACCGAGATGATCCGCAACCTCGTGCAGATGAGCCCGGTCCGCGCCGCGGCCCGCGTCGGCAGCATGTCGGCGGCAAGCCTCTACATCCCGCGCCGGACGCAAAACGTCACCGCCCGGTGGGTCGGCGAGATCGAGACCCGCTCGCCGACGCAACCGCAGTTCGGCCAGATCGAGGTGGTGGCCCATGAGGCCGCGGCCTACGTCGACGTGAGCAACGCCCTGCTGGAGGACGCCGCAATCGACATCGGCGCCGAGCTCGCCTTCGACTTCGGCGAGGAGTTCGGCCGCCTGGAGGGCCAGAGCTTCATCCTCGGCAACGGCGTGAAGAAGCCGCTCGGCCTGCTGGCCGACAACACGGTGCCGGTGGTCTCGGTCTCAGCCGCTGCGATCCTAGCGGCTCCGCCCGCGAAGGGCACGCAGGCACCGTTCGCCGATGCCCTGGTGGCCTTCATGTACTCGCTCCCGATCTTCTACCGGTCGCGGGCGGCGTGGATGATGAACGGCCCGACCATCGGCCTCATCCGCGGTATCCGCGACAGCACCGGCCGCTTCCTCTGGCAGGAGTCCCTTGCCTCCGGCGAGCCGCCGACGTTGCTCGGCCGGCCGGTGATCGAGGCGCCCGACATGCCCGATGTGGCCGCCGGGAACATCCCGATCCTCTTCGGCGACTTCCAGCGCGGATACCGGATCTACGACCGGGTTGGCGTCAGCTTCCTCCGCGATCCGTACACGCTCGCCACCGTGGGCCAGACCCGCTTCCACGCTCGGATGCGCGTCGGTGCGGCGCCTGTGCAGACCGAAGCCTATCGCGGCCTCAGCGTCACCGCCTGATCCCGGTCGGCGCCAGTCAGGCGCCGCTCGCCCCGCAACCTCTCGCAGAAGGAACGGCGCCGATGCGCGACCTCGCTTCCAAGATCCAGGCGCTCAGCGCCATCGCCCCGGGTGTCTACAAGGCCGACCCGGACGCCGCTTCGATCGACCGTGCCGGCTTCGAGTCGGTGACGTTCCTGATCACGGTCGGCATCGGCGGCATCACCTTCACCGATGCTAACAACATCAGGTTCAAGATGGAGGACAGCGACGATAGCGTGAACTGGAACACGGTCACGTTGTCGAACCTGGCGCCGCTGCTCAAGAACCCGGACGGCACCTACACGATCGACACCGGGATCGACACGTTCCTGCTGCTTAACCAGGCGCACCCGGCGCTGACGGTAAACAAGCAGGGCTATGTCGACGGCTATGCGGGCGAGCGCCGCTACGTCCGAGTGCGGGCCGTCTTCGGAGGCTCGCACAGCAGCGGCACCCCGATCTCGGTGGTGGCCCTGCTGGCATCCTCCCGCCAAGCGCCGATTGCCTGACCATGCAGCGCGCGCCTCGCCGTTGTGCCTGCGGCCACCGCATCGATCCCGGTGCGCTGTGCCCGTGCCAGCGCAGGCGCGCCGCTGCTGCTGATGCGCGGCGGCCGACCGCTCGCGAGCGCGGCTACAGCTCGAAGTGGGAGCGCGAGAGCAAGGCGTTCCTCGCATTGCCCGGCAACGAGCGCTGCGCCTGCGGCTGCGGTCGCAAGGCCGACATGGTTGACCACCGCGAGGCGCACCGTGGTGATCAGCGCCTGTTCTGGCGCCGGTCCAACTGGCAGCCCATGGCCCGCGGCTGCAACAGCCGGAAGGCGGTGCGCGAGGAAAGCGGGTTCGGTCGCGCTCCGAAACCACCCCTCACCCGGGGGGAGGGTCTGAACGACGGCGAGGGGGAGCACGGACCGCATGGGAACCCGAACGCGTCACACGCGAGATTTTTTCCGGCGGTGAAATCTTGAATTCGAGGGCAGAGAGATGGACCGTCTGACGCCGCTTTCTAAGCCCGATCCGGTGGTGACGCTGGACGAGGTGAAGGCGAATCTGCGCATCACGCACTCGGAAGAGGACGTGTTGCTGGCGCGGCTCATCGCCAGCGCGACCGCGAGCCTCGACGGCCGTGACGGCGCGCTCGGGCGGGCCCTCATGCCGCAGCGCTGGCGCCTGGAGCGCGATCAGTTCTGCTACGGGATCGAGATGCCGCTGCCGCCGCTGCTGAGCGTCCAGGCCGTGCGCTACCTCGACGCTGCCGGCATCGAGTGGGACCTGGACCTCACCGATGTGGTGATCGTCGGCACCGACCCGGCCGTGCTGAGGGCACGCACGATCTGGCCGACCGTGCTCGCTGAGCCCGGCGCGGTGGCGATCGAGTTCACCGCCGGCTACCTCCAGGTGCCCGAGCCGATCCGGACTGCCATCATCCGGAGCGTCGGCAGCCTCTACGTCAACCGCGAAGCGGCCGCCGGGGCGGCGGCGCTCGACTTCTCCGGCCTCGATCCCTACCGGCAGTGGGCGTTCGGATGAGTGCCGCCCGCGTCCTCACCCTCGTGCCGAAGTCGCCAGCCGTCGCCGTGCCGCGCGGGCTGAGCAAGGCTGCCCGAGAGGAGTGGAAGCGGCTGGCGCCCGTCCTACGCCAACGTGGGACCCTCACCGCCGAGACCGAGCCCCTGCTGGTGGCCTACGTCGGCGCGATCGGCATGATCGCGGAGATCGATCGCGAGCTGCGGGGCGCGAAGCTCACGATCAAGGGCGCGAACGGTATCCCGCGGGTGCATCCCCTGGTCGGAGCCCGCAACCGGGCATCGCAAAACGCCCTCCAGTTCGCCAAGCGCCTCGGCATCATCGGCAGCGGCACGCCGGCTCCCTCCAGCCCGAAGGGAGGGGACGATGCCGACCCTTACACCGACCTGGGCATCTGATCAGTCGCCAATCCCCGACCCGCACGGCCGCGCGGAAAGGATGCTGCGCTTCGTGGACATCCTGCGGCACCCTGCGAGCGAGGGTGAGGACCGCCGGCCGCTGCCGCATCGCTGGCAGCGTCGGATCATCGAGCGGATCTACGGCCCGTCCGATGAAATGGGCGAGCGGCAGGTGCGGACCGTGTTCATGCTGCTGCCGCGCGGCGCCCGGAAGACGACGCTTACGGCGGCGCTCGCCCTCGGGCATACGATGGGCCCGGCTCAGCGACCGCGCGGCCAGGTCATCGTGGCGGCCTCGCAGCGCTCGCAGGCCCGGGAAGCCTTCGATGAAGCGGCGGCCATGCGGATGCAGGATGCCCGGCTGGTGGCAGCCTCGCACCTCACCGAGGCCAAGAACCGGATCCGGCATGAGCGATCTGGCTCGACCTATGTCGCCATCTCGGCGGACGGGGACGCGCAGCACGGCAAGACCGTCTCGTTCCTGCACGCGGACGAGCTGCACGTCTGGAGCGGCTACGGGCTTTGGAACGCCCTGCGGACCGGCGCCTCGAAGGCGGCGAGCTCGCTCACGATCATCACCACCACCGCCGGCGAGCGGTCTCAGGGCGTGTGCTGGGACCTGTACAAATACTCTTTACGGGTGCTGGCCGATCCGAGCCGAGACCCATCGTTTCTGCCGGTGATCTTCCAGGCCGACGAGAAGGCCGAGTGGCTGGACGAAAAGCTTTGGCACGCGGTCAACCCCGGCCTGTCCACGGGCTTCCCCGATCTGGCGGCGCTGCGCTCGGAGGCGATGCAGGCGCGGGAGATCCCCGCTCTGGCCGCCGGCTTCCGGCAGACGCACCTCAACATCTGGGGCGACGGCACAGCGTCCGGCTGGATCGAGGCGGCGGTCTATGATCAGGGCGCGGCCGAGATCGACCCCGACAAGCTGATGGGACGGCGGTGCGCCATCGCGGTCGACATGAGCCGGACATACGACATGACCGGCATCGTGGCCGCATTCGGCGACGACGATGGCGGCTACACCGTCCTGGCGTTCGCCTTCCTGCCCGAGACGGCGTTCAAGCGCCGCTCGGCAGCGGCCCCGGAATACGACTGGCAGGGCTGGCGTGACAGCGGCGCGCTCACCGTCATGCCGGGAGACATCATCCCGGAGGACGTGATTGAGGCCAAGGTCCGCGAGCTGCACGGCCTCTACGGTGCCGCTGCCATCGGCTTCGATCCGAAGTTTGCCGGCAGGATCATGGGGCGGCTGCACGCGGATGGCCTGCCAGCGCTGGAGTGCCCGCAGACGCCCGCGCACCTTGCCCCGATGTACGTCGAGATGCAGCGGGCGATGATCTCGCGGCGGTTCCGGCATGGCGGCGCGCCCGTGCTGCGGCACGCGGTGCTGAACGCGGTCCCGCGGACCTTCGAGAACAACCTGTTCTTCCTGTCGAAGACCCGCAGCTCGGCAGCGATCGACGTGGCGGTGGCCTGCGGCATGGCGGTCGGGCTCACGTCGGCGCCGGCCGCGGAGCAAAGCTACTTCGAGGCTGACGACTTCGACGCCGATCTGCTGGTTCTAGAATAAGTTCTAGGATGCCAGCCATATGTTCGCCGAGGGCGAGCACGCTACGTACGCGCAAGATGAGCGACCGGTGTATCCTATCGCCAGCTAGCATGGCGTGACGACCATTGCTGGATCCGCGCGGCCCAACATGGCACCAGCGCATCGATCTGACGTATGAATCTTACATCTGAGAACGATGCTCCGATCGCTCCCAGCGGCATAAGCTGACAGCAGGCGCGCGAACTGGAGCAGTTACACAGACAGGCGACGAAGCGTACTGCAGACTAACAATGCGGCGCCATTCAAACGACAGCGCATGATGACGCTTGCCGTCAATTTAGATACTGGCGGCCCATGCGAAATTGAAGCGCAGATGACGCGAAGATCTACGGCATCCCCCTCGGTCGGCGAACGCCCATCACCGGGATCCTGTGGTCTATTCTATCGCGGGCTGATCTGATCACATTCCCTCGCGGCACGAGCACTATCGACAAGAACTGTGCATCCCGCAATCAAAATTTCATCAAGTTTTTACCTAAAACAATGCGGTCGCTGATGCCATAGTCAGGTTGGATTTCGCGAAAAATCATTGTTCTTCCGGTTTTTCCTTTGCAAAGCACGTCTTTCTTGCCGGCTCATACTACTGGTTTCTACGTACTCCCGAGTGGGAAACTCACTGACAGTACTTCTCTTATTTTCCAGCTCTTTTGGGGATTTTATATTCAGAGCCTGCCGCTCTTCCATCACAAACTTAATTGCGTCTTCCGTCCAATCCGGTGGCTCAATCGCCACTATATCCTCAGAACTTGTCGATCCAATCCCGCTCGGTGTTGGCCCGTCAAATCCAATTGCCACTACGTGAGTAAGCCTTCTGTATTCGTATGAGACTGAAAAGCACAGAGCTTCCAGATAGCGCGCGCGTAATCTTCTGTAGGTATCGTAGCCCCCATCAGATTGAAATTTTTCGGGCTTGTAAGTTAGAAACAGTATTATGTAGGCAACGTTAGCGCCGCTGCCGTAATCGAGCGGCATTAGTGTACGAGTAAATCGATCCTGTCCGCTTTCAACCGCCGATTTATGCGCTTGCACTAGATGATAACCGAGCATCCTGCGCCTTGTACGGTTTTCAAGAGCCATCAATCTCAGTGCTGGCTCGCCGAACGTACCGAGCGGTTGGTTTTCATAGATGGCGACGTTAGTGCCGCCGATAATATGTTTTGTAAAAAGGGAAACTAGGTCGTCCCACGCATATGAGATTCTATTAGCCAAGCGACGGTGTTGAAACGCGGGAATTGCTTTCAAATGATCGTACTTGCCACCCTCAATCACTAATTTAGTTTTCCTTGGTATCGCTTTACTATTTCCAATTAGGAAATCGTGTTCACCATTCCTTTTGGTGTAACTCAGATAGTGAGCTAACAAGTCCTCCTCGCCGGCCGCCATAGCCAGTTGACCATTACGTATAAATCTTTCGCGCTTATTTATATAATTTGTAAAGTCAGTAATTGTATCAAGTTCTTTGCAGATAGTCTCAAATCCGAGAGTATCAAAAACATGCACAAAAGCGCCGTCAGGATTAGCGTCGCCCACCGAAAACGGCATGTAGTGCCTTGAATTCGTATTAGTATGGTCGTCACCTTTCGCAAATGCGTTGACAATAAAAGTGCCGCTTACGTCGTCGAAATGCTTTCTGCACGCTTCATTGCTGCCATTTGAAATTACGACGCCGTGGATACGCCTTCGAGATGCCGGCGGCAGTTTGATTGGCAGTTTGATTGTGCAGGCCGCGTCAAGAAAGATGCGATCCGGAAATTTTTCGATCCATCGGATTGCACCATTGATCTGCTTGACAGAATTGCCAATTGCCCGCTTGTACCATCTTGACCATGCTAAATTTATGTCAATCGCCACCGGCCATTGAATCAGTTTGTCGCTGAAGATGATTATGTCATCGCCGCATACGACCAACAGGTCGCAAAATTCTTTACCCGACCCGCTTTCATGTTGTTTTTTGTCGATGTAAGTGTTGCCGTACGACCAAAGATCCAGGAAGGTTCGTTCTGCTAAGCTGATGAGCCTCGTTTCAGACTGGGTGAAGCCTAGACCTCGTGGAATTATAGCCATAATTCAACCTTCGAGCTGCAATCGGATGAGCTATTGTGTGCGATCGGATGCCTGAAGTTGTGCATGGAGCACACAGGAGGCCTGGCCGTCGAACTAATTTGATCGGCTTAACGAGATCGTTTCGCTCATCAGTCTAAAAAACCGTTTTAGTGACCTTGGCCACTCCTAATATCAATTCGTTAACCTCCTCGCTGGATGGATCAGCCAGCTTTTTATGGTCGCATTTATTTCTGATATCGGCGAGATGTTGTATAAACCGCCATCCCGGTATGTCTAACTTATTTGCCGCTTTCAGAGCCTCGTTATAATCAGCTATCGACGGATCCTTTTTCTTTATAGATATTTTAGCACGGCTGCATACTTCACCAAGGTGCGCCTCAAGTACAACTCCTGCGACAGCTCCGGCTGCCCGTTGAAAACCTTTAGCGTTCAATTCTTTCGCCGAAGCAATCTCATCATCGAGTAGATCCGCGTGTGCCAATGTTCGAATGTCGAAAAGGAGAGATTTAAATCTTTGCTTGATGCCGGTAACAATATTAAATTGCTGGACCAATGGATCGAGTGCTGATTTTGGGTCGACGATCGTGACAGTTCCCCCTCCCATCGTCACGGTAAGGCCCCTCAGATAATCGGAAACTGTATAGTTAGCATGGGTGATATCTTTTCTGGATGGCTTAGGGCTGTAATACGAGATAAAATCGTCTGCCCTGTCAGGTATGAGCTGCTTTACCAGCACTAGGGACTCGGAATACCAGCTCTGATATTCCATCTTGACTGAAGGTAGTTTTTTCTTTTCGTCATCTGAAAGTGAGGTAAGCGCGGTAGATTTTGGATTTATTTCATGCTGCATGGATAATACAAGATCGCCACCGGTTTTGATAAGGCGATTGAGATCATTATCATACTGGGCAAACCTATCGGTCATAATTCCAGTCCATCAATCCTAGGCACAAACCAACATTTGTCGGTAAATCTGGGATGCAATATTGGGTAGCGCGCGGTGGTATGCAGAAGCAACACCGCCTGCGGAAACGCGCGCACAAAACCCCCGCCGCCTTGCCGCGTGCTATCTAAGAGGTAGCAGCGCTGGTGCCGCCTCAGATGCCTGGGACCGACCCGTCTACGAGGTGTTTCGCTGGCCCGACGACAGCGTGTTACGAGCCCCGGCCGCCGGCCCAAAAACTGCAAGCGGGACTTCCGGAATCCGCCGACCTTGCGAGGGTCTACGGCGGTTGCCCAGCCGGCGGAGGCTTCATCACCGGCACTCGGCGGCTTGAACTCCAGGAGCTGTGCCGGGCCTACTCTCCAGGTCAGGAGCGCCGGCGGGATCGCACAGGATCCGTGGCCGGCACCTTCACTCGACGCCGAGCACTTTTGGGACGGGCAGGCGGGGAAACAACCGCCGCAACATCATCGCGCTGGCCAAAGCGATCCAAATCACACGTGTCGACGTGGAAGCAGACTGCTGTTGTCGAGGACCACCTGGGTAGAATGGCGGCGGCGCGCCGCGCGCGCACGGCGAGACAGGATGCTCGCCCCAGCAGCGCCGAAGG
The DNA here is from genome assembly GCF_026540795.1 of Methylobacterium sp. GC_Met_2. Lineage (NCBI taxonomy): Bacteria > Pseudomonadati > Pseudomonadota > Alphaproteobacteria > Hyphomicrobiales > Methylobacteriaceae > Methylobacterium > Methylobacterium sp. GC_Met_2. Next base: position 73,905 of record NZ_JALNUM010000010.1, on the reverse strand, counting down.
AAAGGGCAATCAGTAGGAACGGCAGAACGTAGATGACATAGACACCCAGGCTCATGGCTCACCATACCCGAAAAGCGAGATGTGTGCTGCTATATGGGCACCAACGCTCGCAACGAACCATAGGACGCTGCTGGTAACCAGCGCGTCCTGCATCTCCGGCTTGACGACCCCAAGGAAATAACCAGCCACCGGAGTGATGATGCCGGCTGTCACCGCGCCGATCGCCATTCCATTGATCCAATTCGCCGTCAGCTTCTGAAGTTCTTTGTCCTCCTCGCTCACTTTTTCTCTCTTTCGAATTGGATACCGGCGAGCAGTCTCTCTGTGTAATTGACCATTGACCGCTTCAAAACAGAGAGCGTCTCGCTTTCATCCGAGTCTATGCTTGCAATAAATTTTTCCATTTGTGCCTTGAAGCGACCGATATATTTTAATGCTTCTTCTGGCTCTCTGTCCTTGATTGCAAGTTCAGATATTATCAATCGGATCGCTAGCATCGATGCTAGGATTTCGCCGCTATTTATCAAATCGAATCTGAGACCAGGCTTTATCTCAGATGAATCTTCTTCATTCATCACTTCGCCCCCTCGGCATCTTCGCGATGCCGCACGAAGCCTTGGTCGGTGAGCCAGTCAGCGAGAGCGTGGCGGATTGCCTCCGGACGCGAAGGCTTGGGTTCAGGCTGAGCGTCGATCCAGGCGTCGAGGGGCTCTAGAGCCGGCGGCAGCAGGCGCACGCCAATCAGCTGGCCTTTGCCTGTCGTGACAGGCCGGCCCCGTTTTTTTGTGTTATCCCGAATTGACGCCGTCATGGCATAGTGATAACACGAATGCGGCCCGACAGGAAGGTGAGATTTCCAGCCGGGCCTAACCATCAACCGCATCAGGGGATGCTGTCCATGGCTGCCTTCGCCCGTATCACGCCTGTCTTATTACCCGCTACCCGCCAGCGCTCGCCCTTATTACGTCAGGGGCCCAGCCGGCAGCTGGGCCCCGTCAGCGTTGCCATCCAAGTCATGCGCGAGGCCGAGCCTGATCCGGTCGACGCCATTCTCCAGGCGATCCAAGACGCGCTCGATCGCTACTTCGCCGAGGCCGGCATCAAAGTCGACCTCGACGCTGCCCTGCGATCCGCGGGAGGCGCTGCATGAATGCCTCGACCCGCCGCGCCGCGCTCGGCGCCATCCTCGCAGCCCCGCTGGCATCCGTGCCGGCTTGCGCAGCACGCACCTCGGATCTTGCTCGTTCATGCGAATGGGCTGCGGATCACTGGCTCGGCTTGGACGCTCGCTGCCATGCAGAGAAATGGGACGACGACAAGCTCGATGCCGAGGCGGACCTCTACAACGCGGTCTTTCGTCGAGCCCTCGCTGAACCTTCTGGCTCGTTGGCTGATCTCAAAGCGAAGGCTCGACTGTGCTTGGTGGACGTCGAGGCTCAGCTCTTTCCCATGCGAAACATGGCGGAGAACGACGAGCCGGACGAAGGCGAGCGCATGGTGTTGACGGTCCTGCAGGAGGTGATCGCGCTGTGCGCCTGATCCTACTCCTCCTCGCCCGCGCGAACGTCTCATGGGCGCTCGCCGACATGGCCCGAAGCGATCGCCTGCGCTCCGAAGCTCAGGACGCGCTCGACTCGGCCGAGCGCCGCATGAGCGAGGCAGGTTGCCTCGCCGCGCGCGTCCGCGCCTACCGCTGACACTTAGCCTCGCCGCTCGCGGATCCTCCGCGGGCGGCATCCCATGAGGAGTTGTGGACGAACAAACAAAGTGGAGCTATCCACGCTCCGAAGATGGTGGTAGGGTCCACGCCATGACGAACGAGCGCACCTTCACTGCCGGCGAGGCCGGCCTTATCACCGGCGTGAATGCAGTCACGCAACGCGACTGGCGACGCCGAGCGATCTTGCCCGAGGCCGAGGACGGTTGGGTCCGCCACACCCTTCCCGACCTCTGCCGCCTCCGCCTGACGAAGGCGATGATCGAGGCTGGTGTGCCTCCTGGGTCGGTTGTTTCGCATATTTCGGATCAGTTTCTCTCAATGATGCAATCGGCGCTGAAGGGTGCTGAGCATCCGGAGCATTATACCAGTCAGTTTGCGCTGATCGCAAAGAAGGGTGAAGACTTCTATTACGTTGGAGCCGTCGGGATTGACGATGTAGCAGAGAAGATGCGGCTTGAAGTCGATCCAAGTTTTCATTCGTGCATCATCATCAATCTCAGCGCGCTCGGCGCCGAGATGAACGAGCGCTTCAATCTCATCCGTCGCCATGAACAGTTCGAGCAGGAAGCTGCAAAGTACTTTGATGGTTCGGCTACCTGACAAGTCCCGCCGGAAGCGTTGGAGTTGATTTGTGTCCCGCCGCGCGCACCAAGATCAGGATCTTCTGCCGGTCTTGGGCGTCGCTGGGATGCATCGCTCACGCCCGTCTGCTTTACCACCAACGCTTTCTCCGCGCCTCATCAGTCGGGAAGCGGCTGCGGCCTATGTGTGCGTTTCGCCCAACAAATTCGACGAGATGGTTCGGGACGGCCGGATGCCGCGAGCTCGTCGGATCGATGCCCGGAAGGTGTGGTGCGTCCGCGAGTTGGACGGTGCCGCAGACAATCTCCCCATCGATGGTCAGGATACCACCCAGGATTCAACCTGGGAGGACATCGATGCCCCGTAAGCTGCCGCCTTTCGTCGAGTGCTGGCGCGACCGCCATGGCAAGGTTCGGACCTACTTCCGCAAGAACAAAGGCCCTCGCCTGCCGCTGCCCGGCTCGGTCGGCTCCGAGGAGTTCCTGACAGCCTATCAGGAAGCGCTGGCTGGGCGAGCGCCAAAGCCGGCACCGAAACGTGCCGCAGCCGAGCCTGGCACGATCGAGGCGCTCGTGCAGTCGTATTACAAAAGCGGCGACTACGCTGGCCTGCGTGAGACCACGAGGGTCGGCTACCGGCGGCGGATGGAGGCGATCCGCACTCAGCACGGCCACCGCACCGTGGCGGGCCTGACGCACGGGCGCATCGTGAAAGCCTTCCTCGACCCGCTGGCTGGCAAGCCCGGCTCGGCGCTCGACACACTCAAGAAGCTGCGGATCCTGATCCGGCGCGCGATCGTGCTGGGTTGGCTTGCCGCCGATCCATCAGTCGCCATCCGTCGGCCGAAGATCGGTGAGGTGCGCTCCTGGACGGATGAGGAGATCTCCCAATTCGAGGCGCACTGGCCCGTAGGAAGCAAGCGGCGGCTCGCCTTCGCGCTGCACCTGTTCACCGGCCAGCGCCGGTCCGACGTGCACCGGATGACCTGGGCCGACGTGAAGGGCGACCGCATCCGGGTCGTACAGAAAAAGACCGGGACCAAGATCGACGTGCCGCTGCACGCTGAACTGCGCGCCATTCTCGCGGAGACGCCCCGCCAGCACGCGACGATCCTCAACACCGAGTACGGCCGGCCGTTCACCGTAGACGGCTTCTCGGGCTTCCTACGCGACGCCATCGCGGCGGCAGGCCTTCCGCTAGACGCCCAACCACACGGACTGCGCAAGGCGGCCGGGCGACGTCTCGCTGAGGCTGGCTGCACCGCGCACGAGATCATGGCCGTGCTCGGCCATAACACCCTCGCTGAGGCCGAACGGTACACGCGCGACGCGAACCGGGTAGGCCTCTCGACAGGCGCAATTACGAAGCTGGAGGGATGGAGCAGGAACAAGAACACCCAAACCACCCAATGAAGGTTTGGGGAATATCTCGAAAGATGGAGTGGAATTAATGACTTACAGCACCGGCTGGCGCTCCCAAGGGGAATCGAACCCCTGTTTTCGCCGTGAGAGGGCGACGTCCTAGACCGCTAGACGATGGGAGCTTTCCGGCGGCGCGGGGGTGCTATAGCCACCACCCGCCCGTGGAGCAAGTGCCTTCCTGGGAAATTCGCATCGGCGGGGCGGATAGATTGCGGATCGGAGACGTGGTGGATAACAGCATCGAGGAACGCGTCGGCACCGTAGCCGAGGGCGGCATCCGGCTTGATCGCGCCCTGGTGGCGCTTTTTGCGGATCTATCCCGCGCACGGTTGCAGGATCTCATCCGCGAGGGTCGCGTCAGCCGGGATGGGGCGTTGATGCGCGATCCAGCGGCAAAGGTCGCGGCGGGGACCCGCATCGTCCTGACCCTGCCCCCGCCGATACCGGCGGAACCGGCGGCGGAGGAAACGGACCTGCCGATCGTGTTCGAGGACGACGACCTGATCGTCATCGACAAGCCGGCCGGTCTCGTGGTGCATCCTGCGCCCGGGCACGAGAGCGGGACCCTGGTGAACGCGCTGATCGCCCATTGCGGAGCCAGCCTCTCCGGGATCGGCGGCGTGCGCAGGCCCGGGATCGTCCATCGCCTCGATAAGGATACGAGCGGCCTGATCGTTGTCGCCAAGAACGATGCCGCGCATCAGGGTCTGACCGCTCAGTTCGCCGATCACGGCCGCACTGGCCCCCTCGAGCGTGCCTACGCTGCGATCGTGTGGGGCCTGCCGCAGCCGCGCACAGGTACGATCAGCGCGAATCTGGCACGCTCCCGCTTCCATCGTGAGAAGATCGCGGTGGTCTCGGATACCTCCGGCCGCCACGCCATCACGCATTACTCGGTCACCGAGACCTATCCGGACGCCTCCCTGGTCCAGTGCCGGCTGGAGACCGGGCGGACCCACCAGATCCGCGTGCACATGGCCCACCGCGGCCATCCGCTGCTCGGCGATCCTGTCTATGGCGGCGGGTTCCGCACCAAGGCGTCACGCCTCTCACCGGACGCGCGTGCCGCGCTGACGGAACTCGGGCGACAGGCGCTCCATGCCGCGCTGCTCGGGTTCAGCCATCCGCGCACCGGCGTGACGCTGCGGTTCGAGAGTCCGCTGCCGCCGGAGCTGACCGCGTTGGTGACGCAGTTGCGCGCGGATGGCCCGGACCGGACCAGCCTGTAACCCGGCACGGCACGCGTGCGAAACTACACCCCGTACCGCGTCACATCGTGCCATGGTACAAACTGATTTGGCCGATTGCGCGTTGATGACGACGTAGGTGTCCTCGATCGCGACCGGCCCCGGCGACCCGTACGAGATGGGTGGCCGGCAGGGTCGGCTCAAGAGCGGCCCAAGTGGACGGCACTGTTGCCCGTCGCGTCCGCCCGTCAGGGGGACTTAGGTCCAGGAGAAAGCCATGGCCGGTGCGCTGCCCGTGCTCGCCAACGAAGGTGGCCTGTCGCGCTACCTCGACGAGATCCGCAAGTTCCCGATGCTGGAGCCGACGGAGGAGTTCACGCTGGCCAAGGCTTGGCGGGACGCCGGCGACCGTGAAGCCGCGCATCGCCTCGTGACGTCGCATCTGCGCCTCGTCGCCAAGATCGCCATGGGTTACCGCGGCTACGGTCTGCCGATCGGCGAGGTCGTGTCCGAAGGCAATGTCGGTCTGATGCAGGCGGTGAAGCGCTTCGATCCCGACAAGGGTTTCCGGCTCGCAACCTACGCCATGTGGTGGATCAAGGCTGCGATCCAGGAATACATCCTACGCTCGTGGTCGCTCGTGAAGATGGGCACCACGGCGAACCAGAAGAAGCTGTTCTTCAACCTGCGCAAGGCCAAGGGCAAGATCTCGGCCCTCGACGAGGGCGATCTCAAGCCCGATCAGGTGAAGCAGATCGCCACCCGCCTCGGCGTGCCCGAGCAGGACGTGATCGACATGAACCGGCGCCTGTCCGGCGACACGTCGCTCAACGCCCCCCTGCGCGAGGAGGGGGAGGGCGAGTGGCAGGATTGGCTGGTCGACAATTCACCCAGCCAGGAGACCGTGCTGGCCCACGAGCAGGAGGGGCAGAACCGCCTCTCGGCCCTGCGGGACGCCCTCAGCGTTCTTAACTCGCGCGAGCGTCGCATCTTTGAAGCCCGGCGGCTTGCCGAGGATCCGATCACGCTGGAGGATCTCTCGGGCGAGTTCGGCGTCTCACGGGAGCGCGTTCGGCAGATCGAGGTGCGCGCCTTCGAGAAGGTGCAGGAAGCGGTCAAGCGCAACATCGCGAACCGCGAGTTGCCGCGTACGGGTATCGAGGCGCACTGACGTTTCTAGGTACGAAGATGCTTCGACACGCCCACGGTGCGCGATAGTCGGTCAACAGGGTTGGCAAGCTCGACAAGCCCCCTCTCCCGTGCGGGAGAGGGTTGGGGTGGGGGACGAGAACCCACAGGATCGGGCTCATCCTCGAAGCGCCGACAGGTCTCGCTCCTTCCAGTGAGTTCTTATGCTTTGCCCTGTCCCTCTCCCGCTCGGGAGAGGAGACCCTCTGCCCTTTCGGTAATGCTAGCGGCAAGTCGCGTACTTTGGCCGCCATAGCATACACCGCTCAGGCCATGAGCCAGTCGCAGGTTTTCGTGGCAAGACTGGCCTCCGCTTCGGCGAAGTCTCCACAGGCGGAGGCTTTCAACGGCCGCACGCCCACCCGCAGGTTTTCACTGCCAGGACGCGAAGGCGTTCTGCATCACCTGGGAACCCGTGGAGCCCTTCTCGAAGGTCAAGACCGCACGCCGTCCGGAGGTGTAGCGCAGAGCCAGATCGAACCAGTTCTTGTGGAGCAGAAGATCCGTGTTGCGCTCGACGTCGTTGGGCAGCGACGATAGGCCGATGAGGAACAGATTGTCGCGGACGCGGACGGGAAGACCCGAGACCGGCGAGCCACGGGCGTTCTGGTCGTCCTTTGCCTGAATCAGGCCGATATCCTGGATCGTCCGAACGTCACCGCCGCCGGTCTGGCTGAAGGCCAGATTAACCGTATGGGATGCCGGCAGGGTCGCATCGAGATTGCGCTGGATGGTCATGACCAGTGTGAGCCCCGCATCGGGAATCGTCACGGTCGCCACCACGGCGTTCTGAAGCGGCTGCCCCTGATCCCCGTTGACCGTATCGAGCCGCCACGTGACGCGGCCCGACAGCAGTGTCGGCTGAGCGTTCTCGGTGCCCTGCACCTCTTCGATCAGCTCGGCCCTCTGGGCGACCGATACCGCGGAGTCCGAGGACGGTGCCATGGCACGCTGAGGCGGAGCGCTGTTCGGGCGGGGTGAGGGCCGCGGGGCAGGTGCGGCATCGCCGCCGACGCGGTCGCCGTATTTGGCCTCCCCGTCCGGCTGCTGCGTGTCCGCGGTCTCGGTCCCGCTCGACGGGAGGATCTGGGGTCGGTCGCGGAGCAGGAAGGCGGCCACGGCGATCATGGAGATCACCACGGCCAGCATGCCGCCGACGAAAAAATTGCGTAGCAACCGCGAGCGTTCGGCCCGCGGAGGCACAACTTCGATGCGTGGACGCTGGCGGCCATTGCCGGCATCGGCGACTACGGCGCCGAGATCGGGCTCGTCCACCGGTGACGGACCGTCGGCAAACTCGCTCGGTTCGGCCGCGACGCTCGGGGAAGAACCGGTCCGCGGCGGGGCGATCGTGATCGGAGCCTCGCGCGGCTCATCCGCGGGCTCCAGAACGGATGTCGGCGGTGTGACAGCGCGTTCGAATGGCGGCTTGGCCGCGGGCAGCGTTGGCTCGGAGATTTGCGGCCGCGGAGGCGCAGGTTCGGATGGCGCCGGTTCAGGCGCGACCGGAGCCGGAACGGGCTCCGGGCCGGCCGCCAATGCGGCATCGTTGGCCGGGGCCGGAAGCCCGCCGTGATCCACTTCCAGCCGCTCGATGGCGGAATCCAGAGCCCGGCGTTCGAGATCGATATCAGCCTCGGACAGCGGCGGATCGAGGGATCGGAGCTGGCTGATCAGGGCATGGCGCGCGCGGTCGTAGACCGCCTTGCGAAGGGCGGGCGTTCGATCCGGCAGCGCATCGAGCGCGCGTGCCAGAAGCGGGTAGTAATCGGCCATGTGCCCCTGATCCGCCCCTACGGCCGCCGGCCGGTGCACCGGTCGATGGCCGGGAGCCGAGGGATCCGACCATCCCGCTAGGATCGGCCGCGGCCCTCGGCCGATGATGTCGTGTCCACTTCGCGCGGGGCCGCGGCCCAACGCTGGTCGGTTCGTCGATGGCCGCCCGCCGCGCGGACGGGTGTCGAGCCCCGCACCCGTTCTAGATCACGCCTGCGCGGCCTGGATATGGGCGGGTCGTTCAAAATGATGCGTCGTCAACGCGATAGGGTGCGATCCGTCAGTCTTCGAACGGGTTGTGCATGAGGATCGTGTCATCGCGCTCCGGTGATGTGGAGAGCAGCGCCACGGGCGCGCCGATCAACTCCTCGATCCGGCGGACATACTTGATCGCCTGCGCCGGCAGGTCGGCCCAGGAGCGGGCGCCCGCCGTGGTCTCGGACCAGCCTGGGATCACCTCATAGATGGGCTCGACACGCGCCTGAGCGGCCTGGCTCGCCGGCAGATGGTCGATGGTCTGCCCGTCCAGCCGGTAGCCCGTGCAGACCCGGATCTCTTCGAACCCGTCGAGGATGTCGAGTTTGGTCAGCGCAATCCCGTGGATGCCCGAGGTCCGCACCGTCTGGCGCACCAGCACGGCGTCGAACCAGCCGCAGCGCCGCTTACGCCCGGTGTTGACGCCGAATTCGCGACCGCGGCTGCCGATCGTCTCGCCGATCTCGTCGAACAGCTCGGTCGGGAAAGGCCCCTCCCCCACCCGCGTGGTGTAAGCCTTGGCGATTCCGAGCACGTAGCCGATCGCCCCCGGACCGAGGCCCGAGCCCGTAGCGGCCTGGGCGGCCACGATGTTGGACGAGGTGACGAACGGGTAGGTGCCGTGATCGACGTCGAGCAAAGCCCCCTGCGCGCCCTCGAACAGGATGCGCTTGCCAGCCCGGCGCTCCTCGTCGAGCAGCGCCCAGACGGTGTCGGCGTAGGGCAGAATCTTCGGCGCGATCGCCTTCAGCTCGGCGAGGAGCGCCTCGGCGTTCACCTCGTCGATCCCGAGGCCGCGCCGCAGGGCGTTGTGGTGGGTCAGCACCCGCTCGATCTTGGCGGGCAGCGCCTCCGGATCGGCGAGATCGACCACACGGATGGCCCGGCGTCCGACCTTATCCTCGTAGGCCGGGCCGATGCCGCGCTTGGTCGTGCCGATCTTGAGGCCGGCATTAGCGGTCTCGCGGAAATGGTCGAGCTCGCGGTGCAGGGGCAGGATCAGCGTGGCGTTATCGGCGATTCGCAGGGAGGCGGGTGAGACCTCGACGCCCTGCGCCCTGATCCGATCGATCTCGTCCACGAGGTGCCAAGGATCGACCACCACGCCGTTGCCGATCACCGACAGCTTGCCGCCGCGGACCACGCCGGAGGGCAAAAGCGCCAACTTGTAGGTGACGCCATCGATGACCAGCGTATGGCCAGCATTGTGCCCGCCCTGGAAACGAACCACGATGTCGGCCTGCTCGGAGAGCCAGTCGACGATCTTCCCCTTGCCCTCGTCGCCCCACTGGGCGCCCACAACGACGACGTTGGCCATGTCTGCCTGCTTACCCGCGACGGAAACCGGGACGGCGCCACCCACGGGTGCAGGCGGCGCACGTCGTCAGCCGTTTCCGCGATCCGAGCAGCGAAATCAAGCAATTCGCCCGCATAACGCACCCGCGACCGGATCGCAGCGGGCTACTTTGCCTCCGTGCCCGGCGCACGCCCCGGCAGTTCATCGGGCTTGATCACCGGCATGGAGCCGGACTGATCGGGTTTCACCACCGTTCCCGTGGTTCCATTGGCTGGCGGCTTGATGACCCCGTCATTCTGCTGGAGCTTGTCACTGAGCGACTGATCCTTCGGCGGCGCGTCCGGGCTCGGGCGCACGCGCTCGGCCGGCATCTCAGTCGGCGGCGGCAAAGCGGGATCCGTGTCGCGGCCCTTCAGCGGGGCGTCAGGGTTCTGCGCGTAGGCCGGGACCGTCAGCAGTGTCGCCGCCAGTGCAGCAAACAGGAACATCTTCGGCACGATCCGTCTCGCCTCTCGTCTCCGATTTCGGGGAGGAACAGTCGGGGGCGGCATCCGTTCCTGGGGCGCGCCGCTTCCCGATCGACCGGCGGGGGCTCTCAACCCTCCCGCGCAGCCGCGATATAAAGCTCGCGCATGCGCCGGGTAACCGGACCGGGCCGCCCCTCACCGATCGTCCGGTCGTCGATCTGAACCACCGGCATCACGAAGGCCGAGGCGCTGGTGTAGAACGCTTCCTGAGCCTCGTAAGCCTCCGCGACCGGGATCAGCCGCTCCTCGATCCGCAGATCGGCTTCCTGTGCGAGGCGCAGCACCGAGGCCCGGGTGATACCGGGCAGCAGCGCGGTCGACAACGGCCGGGTCACCAGGACGCGCTCGCGGCTGACGATGAAAGCTGTGGACGACGAGCCCTCGGTCACCGCCCCGTCTTCGACCATCCAGGCCTCGGCGACGCCGGCCTCGGCGGCCTGCTGCTTGGCCAGCACCTGGGCCAACAACGCCACCGATTTGATGTCCCGGCGCTTCCAGCGGAGATCCTCGACCGTGATCACCCGCGCGCCCGTCTCGGCGAGCGGGTTGGCCAGCACGGTCTTGGCCTGCGTGAACATCATAACGGTCGGAGTGACATCGCCCTTGGGGAAGGCGAAATCGCGCTCGGCGACACCTCGGGTCACCTGCATGTAGACGAGGCCCTCGGTGACGCCGTTGCGGGCGACGAGCTCCGTCTGCAACCGCTCCCAACCCGCGGCATCGTGCGGGTTGCGGATGCCGATCTCGCCGAGCGACCGGTCGAGGCGCGCGAGATGGGCGGCGTTGTCGACGAGCTTGCCGTCAAGGATCGCAGAAACCTCGTAGATTCCGTCGGCGAACAGGAAGCCGCGGTCCATGATTGGCACGCGGGCCTGCTCGAAGGTGAGGAATTCGCCGTTGAGGTAGACGGTACGGGGAGCGGTCACGGGCAGCCTTCCTGTGTTCGTCGCTGGCCTGAAGCAGGAATCGTGCGGCGCCCTCAGGCCACGCCGAACACCCGCGCAAAAATCGTGTCCACGTGCTTGAAGTGATAGCCGAGATCGAAGCACTCCTCGATCTGCACGGGCGACAAGGCCGCCGTCACCTCCGAATCGGCTTTCAAGAGTTCGAGGAAGTCGCCCTCCCCACGCCACACCGGCATCGCGTTGCGCTGGACCAGACGGTAGGAGTCCTCCCGCGAGACACCCGCCTGTGTGAGCGCCAGCAGAACCCGCTGCGAATGGACGAGACCGCCCAGCCGGTCGAGGTTCTTCTGCATGTTGGCCGGGTAGATGAGCAGCTTCTCGATCACCCCGGTCATCCGCGCCAGGGCGAAGTCGAGGGTCACGGTGGCGTCGGGGCCGATCATCCGCTCGACCGAGGAATGCGAGATGTCACGCTCGTGCCAGAGGGCGACGTTTTCCAGGGCCGGGGTGACGTAACCGCGGACCATCCGGGCGAGGCCTGTGATGTTCTCGGTGAGGACCGGGTTGCGCTTGTGCGGCATCGCCGAGGACCCCTTCTGCCCTTCGGAGAAAAACTCTTCCGCCTCCAGCACCTCGGTGCGCTGGAGATGACGGATCTCGATGGCCAGCCGCTCCAGTGAGGAGGCGACGACGCCGAGCGTCGCGAAGAACTGCGCGTGGCGATCCCGCGGGATGACCTGGGTGGAGACCGGCTCGGCCGTCAGCCCCATCTTCTCGGCGACGTAGACCTCGACCCGCGGGTCGATGTTGGCGAAGGTACCGACCGCGCCGGAAATCGCGCAGGTAGCGACCTCCTCCCGGGCCGCAACCAGACGGCGGCGGTTGCGCTGAAATTCGGCGTGGGCCTGGGCGAGCTTCAGCCCGAAGGTCACGGGCTCGGCATGAATGCCGTGCGAGCGGCCGATCGTCGGGGTCAGCTTGTGCTCGAAGGCCCGGGCCTGGAGGGCGTCGAGCAGAGCGTCAACATCGGCGATCAGGATGTCGGCGGCCCGCACGAGCTGCACGTTGAGGCAGGTGTCGAGCACGTCCGAGGAGGTCATGCCCTGGTGAACGAAGCGCGCCTCCGGCCCGACGATTTCCGCGAGATGGGTGAGGAACGCGATCACGTCGTGCTTGGTCACCGCCTCGATCGCGTCGATGCGGGCGACGTCGAACACCGCGTCACGACCCTTGGCCCAGACGGTCTCGGCAGCCTCCTTCGGCACGACGCCGATCTCGGCCAGCGCCGTGGTGGCGTGGGCCTCGATCTCGAACCAGATCCGGAAGCGGCTCTCAGGCGACCAGATCGCGGTCATCGCGGGGCGGCTGTAGCGGGGGATCATGGGGCCTCGGCGCGGTCCGGAATACGTGCGAGGCCGGTAGCACGCGCTGCCCCGGCCGCTCAATGCAGATCCGTCATTTCCGGGGCGCTTCGGCGGTGGAGCCTCAGTCGGCCCGCACCCAGCCCTGGCCCATCAGGCGCTCCTGCGGCAGGAAGCGCGACTTGTAGTCCATCTTGCGCGAGCCCTCGACCCAGTAGCCGAGGTACAGGTACGGCAGGCCGAGGCGTTGGGCCCGGTGGATGTGATCGAGGATCATGAACGTCCCCGGCGAGCGGGACGCCTCCTCGGGGTCGTAGAACGAGTAGACCATCGACAGCCCGTCGGCGAGGACGTCGGTCAGACAGAAAGCGAGGGGGGGGCCGGAGCCGTGCCCGGTGATCGCCGTGTCCGGCCCGCGACGCCGGTAGGACACCAGATGCGTGTCGACGTGGCTATCCTCCACCATCATGGCGTAGTCGAGCACCGTCATGTCGACCATACCGCCGTCGCCGTGGCGCGCGTCGAGGTAGCGGCGGAACAGGGCGTATTGCTCGGAGGCCGGCCGGTTGGGCTCCGGTGTTCCGATCCAGTCCGCGTTGCGGCTGAGGATGCGGCGCTGGCTCGCGCTCGGCTCGAACTCGTTCACCACCACACGAACGGAGACGCAGGCCCGGCAAGTTTCGCAGGCCGGCCGATACGCGATCGTCTGCGAGCGGCGGAAACCGCCCTGCGTCAGGATCTCGTTGAGGTCGCGGGCACGCCGGCCGACGAGGTGCGTGAACACCTTCCGCTCCTCCTGGCCCGGCAGGTACGGGCACGGCGAGGGCGCGGTGAGATAGAATTGCGGTGTGTCGCGCGGATGGCTGGTCACGCTTCTGATTGACCCTGCGCCGGAAGCAAACTGTCGGCGCCGGCAAACCAGTGTAACGGCGGAACGGCCGGGCTCAATGCCCCGAACCGTTGCCGTGCGCGATTTTCACCGCGACACGGAGACCTCAGGGGGCGTGGACAACGGCAACACCGAGTAGAAGGTCGTGTGCAAGCCGACGATCGGACCGCACCAGTCCGAAGGCGATGTCGACGCACCAGAGCAGGAACGTCGAAATTGCGACGTAGAACAGCAGCGCGTGGACGGCCGCGGTAATGATGTCGACCCGCCCGCCGCTTTCCGGCGCCACGACCCGCAGGCCCATCAGCCGCTGCCCGATCGTGCTCTGCCGTGGGCCGCCGACCGTGATCGCGCTGTAGATGATGCCGCTTGCCGGCAGGATCGCGAACAGGGTCCAGCCAAGACCGAAGGTCACGACGCCGACCACCGTGATCAGCAGCGTGAGCAGTACGGTAAAGCCGAAGATGAACAGGATATCGAGGAGATAGGCGACCGCGCGGGCGCCGAGGCTCGCTCGTACGAAGGGTACGGGCAAGGATGTGGCGTAGCCGGGCGCATCGAAGCGCGCCGCGTAACCGGGTTGCGTGTTCTGCATCATGTCGCGTCCTGCAAGCGAGGCTGCGCGTCGTGAAGTGGTGGCGATATCAGAAAGACGCAAGAGGCGTGCGCAGCCTCCCCCTTCAGTGCCCGGCCGGATCGGCGGCCGTCGCGTCGGGCGTGTCGAGATAGAAGCGCTTCAGCATGTAGAGCGCCGGTCCCGACAGGGTGCTGTTCTCGGTCGCCAGCGCCAACAGGGTTGAGCCCCCATCGAAGCGGCAGGTCAGCCAATGCTGGCGATTGCCATCGAGGTAATCGACGCGGACCGTATCGGGCGTCGCTCCGGGAGCGGCGCGCAGCAGTCGGAGTCGGATCCCGGCCTCCGGCGCGACCGCCGGGAGCGCCCGGCGACAGGTGGCGACTCGCTCGCGGCGCCGGTTGTCGTCGCAAGTGGCGAGCCCGCCGAGGAAGCCGGCTGCGATCGCCGCCGCCAGCAGCCCGCGATGCGCGGGCCTCACGGATGGTTGCGCAGGCGCTCGGCGACCCGGGGGGCGTGATAGGTGAGGATGCCGTCCGCTCCGGCCCGCTTGAACGCGAGCAGCGCCTCGACCATCGCACGGTCGCCGTCGAGCCATCCGTTCCGGGCGGCCGCCTCGATCATCGCGTACTCGCCCGACACTTGATAGGCGAAGGTCGGGACCTGGAATTCGTCTCGGACGCGGCGGATGATATCGAGATAGGGAAGGCCCGGCTTCACCATCACCGAATCAGCCCCTTCGTCGAGGTCGAGACGCACTTCGCGCAGCGCCTCGGCGGAATTGCCCGGATCCATCTGGTAGGTGCGCTTGTCGCCGACGAGCGCGGCCTTGGTGCCGATCGCGTCGCGGAACGGGCCGTAGAAGGCGCTCGCGTATTTGGCCGCGTACGCCATGATCTGCACGTCGAGAAATCCGGCCTTGTCGAGCCCGGCCCGGATCGCCCCGACGCGGCCATCCATCATGTCTGAGGGGGCGATAATATCGGTCCCGGCCTCGGCCTGGATCAGGCTCTGCTCCACGAGTACCGCCACGGTCTCGTCGTTCAGGATCGCCCCGTCCCGCATCAGGCCGTCATGGCCGTGGCTGGTATAGGGATCGAGCGCCACGTCGGTCATGATGCCGATTTCCGGGACCGCCCGCTTCACGGCCCGCACCGCCTGGCAGACCAGGTTGTTGGCGTTGAGCGCCTCGGAGCCCGTCGGGTCGCGCAGCGACACCTCGGTGAAGGGAAAAAAGGCCACCGCCGGAATCCCTAGCCGGGCCGCGCGCTCGGCATCGCGCACGATCTCGTCCACCGAGAGGCGCTCGACGCCCGGCATCGAGGCGATCGGCTCGCGCCGTCCGGCGCCGTCGATCACGAACATCGGCCAGATCAGGTCGTCGACGGTGAGCGTGTGCTCGCGGACGAGGCGACGCGACCAATCCGCCTTGCGGTTACGGCGCGGCCGCTGGGTGATCTTCAGGCCCTCGACCCGGCCGCCCTCCCGGGCAGCCTCCAGGGCGATGGGACGCGGCTCGGGCAAGATGTCTGACATGCAGCTTCGCTACCGTTCGCGCGGCCGGCGCCGCGGATCGCTCGACGCAGGCGCGCCGGAGGCGCCGGACTAACACACGGGAGCGAGCCGGCGAAACCCAACCGTTGACGCAGACTCGCCAAACCGCTTCAACCCGCGCACCCACTCTCAGCCAGGACCCGGCCCCGATGATGCACCGGCCCATCCCCGCCCAGAGCGCGTCGTAGTGCCGGGCTCCTTCCCGATCCGACGCAAAACACCGCGGCCGGGCGAGATCCCGACCGACCGGATCGAGCGCGCCCAAGGCCCGGCCCCCGGCGCGTGGGATATGGCCCTCATCTGGTTCATGCGGATCACGGCGCTGATCTGGCTTATGAAGAGTCTCGCGTCCTGGGCGACCATCCTCGACGTGATCCCCGGGGTGCGGCCGTTCGAGTCCGAGCCGTTCGGCCGGCAGGCGGCGATCGTCTACTTCGCAGTGGTCGATGCCGCGGCGGCGATCGGTCTGTGGCTGACCAGCGCCTGGGGCGGCGTCATCTGGCTGCTTGCCGTGACCTCAGCGCTGACGCTCGCCGTGCTGACCCCGCAACTTCTGCCCGTGCCGATCCCGCTACTCGTATTCGGTGGCTGTGTCGTGCTGTTGTACTTCGTGCTGTCCTGGCTCGCCGCGCAGGAAGCACGGTGAACGAACCGTTCTGATCTTCGCTTCAGTTTGTCTTTACCGCAAAGCGTAAATCGGCAATTCATCCTGTCGCTTAAATCGCCTTTCATTCCCAAGCGGTAGCTTAGCCAACATCAGCGGCACCGCATTGAACGGATACCGCGGCATCAGACGGCGAGGCAGACATGAAGACGCAGGGCGCCAGGGCCACCAAGATCGAATCCATCGAAGAGGCATTGCCGGCTCGGGGCTCCTATCTCGAGGCGCTTCACCTCGTCGAGCGCCTGCACCGCCGGCTCCTCGACGTGATCAAGGACGAGTTCGAGCGGCGCGGCCGCGAAGACGTCAACAGCGTCCAGGCCTTGCTCCTGTACAACATCGGCGACAAGGAGCTCACCGCAAGCGAGCTGCGGACCAAGGGCTACTATCTTGGCTCCAACGTCTCCTACAACGTCAAGAAGCTCGTCGAGGCTGGCTACCTGCACCACGCCCGCTCGAAGACTGACCGCCGCTCGGTCCGGATCAGCCTGACCGACAAGGGCCGTCAGGTGCACGAGATCATTCAGGGTCTCTACGATAAGCACGCCCGCACGATCGCGCCGATCGGCGGCATCTCGGATGACGATTTCGGTCGGCTCAACCAGGCGCTCGGCCGTCTGGAGCGCTTCTGGACCGACCAGATCCGCTATCGCCTCTGAAGCACGATCGCGCTCCCGTCGGCCGCTGACAGCAAACCGGGAACACCCGACAAGCGGGCGCTTCTTGGTCGATCAGACCCGCCACCGCCACCGATCCGTCCTACCAGACGTTGAGAAGGCTCAGGATCCCGGCGATGACCGCATAGGCGAAACCGGCGTTGATCGCGACGCCGAACAGACCGATGACGAGGCCGCCCAGCACCACGACACCGTCGCGCTCGACAAGACCGAGGCCCACGAGGCAGACGGCGAGGCCCAGCGGGATCTGCCCGACGATGGGCGCTGCCACAATTAGGGCCAGCGCCAGGGCCAGTAGGGCGACGCCCATGCCGCGCATACCCAGCGCGGTGTCGAACACGCTCAGGCGCGGGCGCGACCAGCGCTCCAGACGCCGCAGAACCGGCACCGCCCGCGTCACGGCGCGCCGCACATCGGTCAACGCGATGGACCGGCCGAGCAGCATCCGCGGCAGCCACGGTGCCGACATGCCGACAGCGATCTGAGTCGCCACCAGCAGCAGAAGTAGTCCACAGATCAGCGGGATCGGCGGCGGCATCGGCAGGCAGTTCGGCAAGCCGAGCAGCACGACGAGCAGCGCGAAGGCGCGGTCCCGCAGGACCGCGACAATGTCCCCCACCGTGAGGCGCTCGCCCTCTTGGCTCGCCAACACCGTGAGGACGTCCGACGTTCGTGCACCGGAGGTCAAGGATCCGCCAACCTTCGCTGTCCCGCGGGGGCTCTAGCGGAGATCGCGTGGTACGCCAAGCACGGCAGCCGTGCGACAGCACCGCCCGCGCCTTCGATAGGGCGCCGCCATGTCGGGGCGCACGCCGCGGGCGGGCAATCACTATTTCGTCGCGATGCTTTTTGACGAATATCTCGCAATATTACAAGGTCAGTCGAAGACTAAAATTCGCTTACGCAGGCAACCCGCGCATCTATCGACTCGACTCGCTCACGTATCTCACGGATCATGCTCCGAAAGGAGGTAAACCCGTGCGATTCGGGCACCCTAAAATCAAGATCCGTCTTGGTGGCATCTGCGTTGCTGTCGGGATCTTCTGCCGGATCAGTCTGCCCGATGCGGCACGCGCCGGCGAGATCGACACGCTCGTGTTCGGCAGTCTCGATGCGGGCGCCGCCACGTTCATGACCGCGGGCGCGAAAGTCGGCCTGCCGTCCCTCGATCGCGACGGCGCCGTGGTGTTGGCGAGCCTTGGCGGCGGCCGACAGGGCGAACGTGGTCCGGAGGGATCGGTTCAGCGCTACACGGTCCTCGGCGCCATCAACTTCGGGTATCAGTGGTTCTTCGATTGGGGCGTGGTGGCGGCCTTCGCGGGCCCCGAGATGACGACGCAGATGCTGACGGACCCAAACGGTCCGACCCTTTTGCCATCTCGCTTTGGTCTTCGTTTACACGGTGAGATCTGGGCTCGCCCGTCCGAGGACACGCTGCTGCAGGGAAGTGTGGTCGCGGGTACCGCGCTCGACAGCGTCTGGGCCCGTGCAGCCTTGGGTTACCGCCTTTGGGATACCTATTTCGGGCCGGAAGCGAGCCTGTACACGGATGCGTCCGGGTTCCTAAAACTGAACGTGGGGCTACACGCAACGGATTTTACCGTCGGCCGCATCAGTTTCAGGATCTCGGCTGGGATCCAGAGCGAGACCGGCCGACGGTCCGTTGCCCCTTACACCGCGCTTTCGGTCTGGTCGCCCTTATAGTCCCGCTCGGGCTCGCTCAGGAGGGACCGAAGAAAGGTTGTCGCGTCTTGCCGGATCTCGGCGCGCCGCGTGTCCCCAAAGCCGCGCAGGGTCCTGTAGGGCATCGTCATGCGAGGATTGTTGGCGAGTTTGTCTTCGTTCTCGATCAGGAAATTCCAATAGAGGTAGTTGAACGGGCAGGCGGTCGAGCCCGATTTGACCTTCACGTCATACGCGCACGATCCGCAATAATCCGACATGCGATCGATGTAGGCGCCCGAAGCGGCGTAGGGCTTCGAGCCCATCACGCCACCGTCCGCCCAGAGCACCATGCCGTGAACGTTGGGCAATTCCACCCACTCGTAGGCATCCGCGAAGACGATCAGGTACCATTCCTCCACCTGCGCCGGGTCGAGACCGGCGATCAGGGCGAAGTTGCCCGTCACCATCAGGCGCTGGATATGGTGCGCATAAGCATGGGCGCGCGTATCCGCGACCACCTGGGCGATGCAGTTGAGCTTGGTCTCGCCCGACCAGTAGAACCACGGCAGGGCCCGGCTGGCCGCGAGCGCGTTCGTGTCGCGATACTCGGGCATCCGCGCCCAATAGAGGCCGCGGACATATTCGCGCCAGCCGAGGATCTGCCGGATGAATCCCTCGGTGCAGTGGAGCGGTGCCGCGCCCTCGCGGAACGCGCGCTCGGCAGCCCAGCAGATTTCCTCCGCGGTCAGGAGTCCGGCGTTCAGGGCCGGCGAGATCAGCGCATGATACAGGAACGGCGCACCGGTCTTCATGGCGTCCTGGTAGTCGCCGAAGGTCGGCAGACACGTGGCGATGAAGTGTCGGAGCGCGGCGAGCGCGTCGGAGCGCGTCACGGGCCAGGAGAAGCTAGCGAGATCGCCGAAATGGTCGCCGAATTCCCGCTCAACCAGGGTGATGACCTCGCGGGTCACGGCATCCGGCTGGAAGCCGATCCGGTCGGGCAGCCGGTGGCCCTTCGGCAGGCGCTTGCGATTTTCGGCGTCGAAATTCCAACGTCCACCGACCGGCTCACCGCCCTCCATCAGCAGGCCGGTGCGGCGGCGCATGCCGCGATAGAAGGTTTCCATCCGTAGATGGTGCCGGCCCTCGGCCCAACCCGCGAAATCCTCCCGCGGGCAGAGGAAGCGGTTGTCGGCCCGGATCTCCACCGGCGGCCCGAGGGTCTCGCGCCAGTCCTGCATCATCTGCCAGACCCGCCATTCACCGGGCTCGGTGACGGTCACGCGCTCCGGCTTGTGCCGTGCCACCGCGCGCTCGAGCTCGCCGGTGAAGCTGCCGGTGCAGCCGGGATCGGTCAGGCGCACGTAGTCGACCCGGATGCCCTCGGCCGTCAGCTCGGCCGCGAAGTGGCGCATGGCGGCGAACAGGAACGCGATCTTCTGTTTGTGGTGGCGGACATAGGTCGCTTCGTCCCGCACCTCGACCAGCAGCACGACGTCGCGTTCGGGATCGAGGTCGGTCAGGCTGGAGACGCGACGGGTGAGCTGGTCTCCGAGGACCAGGCGCAGCGTTCCGCAGGATTCGGCTTTGGGCTTGCCCGGCACTAACTCAGCCCTCGATCCGAACGGCCGAGCGGCTGCCATCCAGGCCGATGACTTTAGCGGTGATCCACCACCCCGTTCCGCCGTCGATGATCACCCGCCCCATGTCGATCCCCCTCGCTACACAAGCCGCCGGGATCAAGGTAAGGCCGGGGGCAACGCCGGGCAGGCTGCAAGCCTGCGCCCTCCACGTGCACAAGGTCGCAGGCGGGACACATGAAGTTCGCGTTCGCCGGCATCGACTTCCTGGGGGGCGTCTTCGAGGGGCTTCTGGATGCCGGCTGGACGCCGGTGAAGCTGTTCACCCGCCCCTGCGACGGGGTCTACGACCACAACGACGTAATCGTCGCCCGCGCCCGGTCGTTGCGCATCCCGATCCAGCTCTCGCGGATCCGCGAGCGGGACATCGAGGCGATCCAGGCCGACCACGGCAAGGACTGGGCGCTCGTGGTGGCAGGTTATCCGTGGTTGGTGCGCGGCTGGCGCGGCCACGCGGCTTACGGTTTCAACATCCACCCCTCGCCGCTCCCGATCGGGCGTGGCCCGTACCCGTTGTTCCGCGCCGTGCTCGATCGCTACGAAACCTGGGGCGTGACCGCCCACGTGCTGGCCGACGGCTTCGACACCGGCGATATCCTGGCGCAGGAGATGTTTCCCCTCAGCCCGCAGGAATCGCACGAGACCCTTTTGGCCAAGTGCCAGATGGCGGCGCGCCGCCTCGTCGCCGGCACCCTCGGGCGCGACTTGCCCGGCCGCTGGCGCTGGGCCGAGCCTCAGCGTGACGGCTCCTACTGGCCGCGCGCCACCGATAGCGACCGGACCCTCGATTTTCGGAAGGACGTAGGGGCGATCCTCCGCCGGGTGCGGGCCTTCGGCACGGTCGAGACCATCGCCCGCCTCGGCGATACGCGTGTCTACGTGGCAGAGGCGGGCGGCTGGCAGGAGCGGCATACCCACGCCGCCGGTGCGGTGGTGCATCGCCACCGCCGCCACATCGTCGTCGCGGCCCTCGACGGGTACGTTCAAATCACCCGTTGGTCGCCGCTGCCGCTCAATGAGGCGGCCCAGATCGGCCGTTGAGCGCGCCCAGCACGGGAACCGATCCAGGTTCGGCCGTGTTTCCGGCGGCCCTGGTTATGGAGCCCGACATGTCGACACGCGCAAGCCTCGCCGCCGCCCTCGGGTTCGCCGCGCTCTTCACAGGCTCCGCCTTCGCGCAGGCGATCATTGTGGGGCCCGACGATTTCGGCCCCGACGACGACGTCGTGGTACGCGACTACATCGTTCGCCGTCCCGTCGGGCCTGGACCGATCGTGGGATCGATTCCGCTGCGGCCCGGCAGCATCGTGCCCGAGGATGTTCGGCTCGCCCCGTTCACGGACGCCCCCGATCCGCGGCTGCGCCGTTTCGGTTATTTCGTGGCGCCGGGCGATAAGATCGTGGTGGTCGATCCGGCCTCGCGCGCCGTGGTCCGGATTCTGGACCGCTGACGTCGAAGCCGATCGTCTACCAATCGGCCAGCGCCGCCCGTTTCCATCGATTCCGGGCGACGCAACGATACTCGTAGGCGCTGTCCCAGGCATGCTCTCCGGGTTCGCAACGATCGCTGCTGCTTGCGGGCGGCTGCGGTCTCGCCTCGCGAAGTGAGGCCGCCTCGACGCGGCCGGCATCGCTTACCCGGAACACCGGACCGTCTCCGCCCGCGTAGACGAAGTCGCGCCCGTCGAAGCCGAGCCGACGCGAGAAGGCGCCATCCCGTGTGCCATCGAGTGCGATCATCTGGCCTGAACCGAGCAGGATCGGCACGCCGGTGAAGCGAGCCGCAGCAGCGTCGATCCCGATTCCGTAGGTACCCTCCCCCTGGAACGAGATGGCCCGGTCGGTAATTGATCCGGTGAGGTTGCCCATGAGGATACCGTATCCGGTGTGGGCGCCTGGTATGCCCCCTGTGGAGATCTGAAGGCCGACCCGCTGGCGATTACGGTCGGTGGTCGGCGACTGGGCTGAGACGTCGATCTCGGCGCCGATACAGGACGCTACGGGATCGGCCTCGGTGGTCGTGTCCACACAGTTGAAGTTTCCGGCCCAGGATGGGCCGACCGGACCGATCCCGTTCGGCTCCTTGAAGATGGTCCCGTTCACCGCGACGTTCTGAGCCCCGGTGTTGGCCAATGCCCGGTTGTGTAGCTCGCCGGTGATCGTCCACTCGTAGCCGGCATTGTGCGGGCCGGTGGAACCCAGCGCCCAAAGCGCCTTATAGGTGTGGGTCGCCTCCCCCGAACCGTTCGGCACGTGCCGGTCGACCCGCAACGTCGAGACCGGGTCGAAGCCCTGCGGCTGATTCCAGAGGAAAACATGTCCGCCGTCGATGCCGGGAAGACCGGTTCCCTGGACGTTGCGCGAGAAACTGGGCAGCCACGCCGAAGCAGCCTCGGTGGCAACGATCGGTGGCTGCCCTGGCGCCTCGGCGACCGCGGGGAGCGACGCCCCCTCAAGCAGACCAAACAGACACGGGACAAACGTCAGGCTGGTGCGCAGATGCATAATCGTCCCAAGATCGCCACCGGATAATCCCGGCAGGGCCAGGATGAGATTCATCCCGACCAGATAGGCCTGGGCTTCGCGGCGGCGACAGCGACTCTGCGATGGCGCGTGAACCAATGCCCACGCGCAGCGTAAGCCCTTCACGGCACCAAACTTCGAAGACGTCGCCTGTTCAGATCGGGGAGCAGTACACGATGAAGGCCCTGCGATTCCTTAGAGGCTGGTTTCTGATGTCCATTCCGCTCGGCCTGTTCGTAGGCCGGTTCATCAAAGCGGGAAAAGGTCCGCCCCTCCCCCGCGACGAAAGAGGATCGAACCGTCCGTAGAGCCTGTCGGACGAACTATCAGCCGGTGAGGCAATGAACCGACGCGCGACGAAGGATAAGTCGCGCGCACCGACACTCCTGCGGGCTGATGGATGAAGGCGATGTCGCGATGCGGATCGTCGTCAATTACATATTAGTAAATCAGCCGCATTTTTACTGAACTCGTGCCATGTTGGCCGACATGGGCAGGAAAATCGGCCATGTCTCGCAATGCCCCGCCCTACAGCGGCCATGCGGAGCGGCGTACCACGCCCCGAAAGCCGACGGCGCTCCTCGCTTTTGCGCTGAATTCGGACGGGGTGCGGTTTCCCTGCCAGGTCAGGAACATCTCCGACCGCGGCGCCATGCTGGAATTCCTCGGCCAACACGCGACGATGGTCGAGAACGCCTTCGATTTGGTTCTGGCCGACGCCAAGGTGCGCTATGCCGTCAAGGTCGTCTGGCGAAAGGAGCGGACGACTGGCGTACAATTCTGCCTGGACAACGAGTAAGACGTTAGAATTCCAAGCGCAGCGGCTCACCCGAAGTCCGGCCGCGCGGCAGCGCAGCGGGCTTGCAATTCGAAGCGGATCCGTCGAGGCCAACCGCGAGGGCGCCGGCTCGGTTGGCAGGCGACGCGGAGAGCGCGCGGATCTTTTCATGACGAGCGGCAACGGTGTGGCCGTCGGGCAGGATGGCTGGTTATACTGGGTCGGCCGTGCCCGCGAAGTCGAGGTCTTCTACGGCGACAGCCCCCTGTCGCGCCGGATCCTCACACGGTGGGCACGTCTGATCGACCGGCGCACTCGGCGCCTGGATGCCCTCGGCATCCGCCACGTTCATGCGGTCGTCCCCGACAAGCTCGCGGTCTATCCCGATACGCTCGGCCGCGCGTTTCCGGGCCTAGACAACCCGCCCGCCGTTCGCCTCGCCAAGCTCCTGGAACCGGATGGCGGCGCCCGGATGCTCGATCTGCTGACACCATTGCGCGCGGCGCGGGGCGCTGAGCCGGTATATCTGCAGACAGACACACATTGGACCTATCGCGGCTATCTCACAGCCTACCGTGCGTTGTGTGAGGCCCTCGATGCACCAGTGGCCGAGCATGTCTTTGCCGGCGTGCATGAGCGTGCGCGATTCACGTTCGATCTCGGCGAGAAGCTCCGGCCCCCGATCGAGGAAGACTACGTCGCCTACGATTTTCCGCGCCGCGCGGAGCGTGTGGACGCGAACGCCCTAGTTCGGGTGCGTGAAAGCGGTCGGGCGATCCGGCAGCGTGGCCTGTTCGTTGGTTCGCGCGTCGTGATGCGGAACGATGCGGCGCCGGACCCGCGTCGGGTCGTGCTGTTCGGCGATTCCTACATCTACAGTCCGGGCGCTCGCCTGACCGCGATGCTCGCCGAGTCCTTCGCCGAAGTCCACGCGATCTGGTCGGCCAATCTGGACTGGACCTATATCGAGGGCGTCAAACCCGACATTCTGATCTTCGAAATCGCCGAACGTTTCCTGCGGCAAGTCCCGACCGACCGCATTCGCATCGATGCGTTCGCGCAGAGACGGGCCAAACGGGCCGTTCGGCCGACGCTGCGCGAATGGCTCCGGCGGGGCCTGCGATCCAAGAAACCGCACCAACCCACCTAAAAAGGGGCCCCACCGCACGCGTGCGGTGGGGCCCCTGTTCTCGAAGTGCCTCGGTTCAGTACCCGCGGCCGTAATAGCCCGGACCGCCTCGATCGAACGCGCCCGCCGCCGCGGCGCCGGCCGCCGCGCCCGCAACGCCGAGGCCGATGGCGGCCCCGGTCGAGAGGCCGCGGTGACGGCGATAGCCGTAATCCCGATGACGCCCGTAGCCACGCTCGTACCCGCGACCGTATCCGTCGCGATAACCGTAATCCTGGGCCTGTGCGACGCTCGGGCCGACGGCCCCGAGGCACAGCGTGACAGCAGAGAGGAGAACCAGCTTCCGCATCGATAAATCCTTCGCAATTGCGTTGAGGGGCCAACACAAACCGGATTGATGTGTTCCAAGGCGCCTGATCCGGATAGCGGCACCTCGCCCCTGCGCCTCATCGGGCGCATTCCAGCATCGGAAATGCTGCTTGCGCCTAGGAACGGGCCGGATAACTTTCTCCCGGCCTACGCACTCAGGACCAGAGAATCGTACGGCTCATGACGGGGCTTGGCGTCCGCCCACGAGGCTTCGAGCGAAATCAGTTCGCGGCATCAGCGGAAACCTGCCAGGAATGATAAGTCATCTGTACAGGCTACGCTTTAAGCAACTTCGCATAGTAAATGCCTCGGTCGGACTGGATATGCTGGTACACGCAGAAACAACACGGGAGGTGAGACTGCGGGGATATCGACCCTGTTTGCCGATCCGCTCGGACGGGCTCTGCTGACACTCCTGACGACGGATCACGGCCTGCCGGGCGCCCCACAGCGTACCGTGCTTCTGCGGGCGCTTCAGGATTTGCGTATCAGAGCCGACACGGACGGCGCATCCGCGTAAGTGCGGGGCGCAATCCGTTCGGCGTTGTGGGCCCTGCGCGCGGAGTTCCTGACGGCCTACGCGATGCAGCCTGCCGCTTGCGCGGATGCCGGGATGGATGCTTGAGCCGAACGCACACCTTCAACGATCGTTTGTTGGGCGGATCAATCGTTCAAGGGGACGCCGAAGCTTTTCAAAACGATCGATCGTGCCGTTCAAGCGTCGCCGTAGGGTCAGTGATGCAAGGCCCGGGACGACTTCGCCGAAAGCCTGCGGGGTGGCTCAGGGCAGCGCCGAGCCGATGCGTGCGCTTGCTCACTCAGATCAGCCCGCCGGCTGGGCTGGATGTCAGCGCACGACCAGCGCGTGTGACGAGCTTGGCGAAGGCCAGAGCCGCCGCCGAAGCCTGTGTTTCCGACGGGAAAGCCCGGTCCGACTCCAGGACCGTCAGCTCCGTTGCGTCGAGTAGGACCCAGGTCCACATGTGGCGACCTGTCGAACGGATTTCGAAGTGCATGGGTGGCTCGCGCGTCTGAACATGCCCACAGCATGGACTGCGAAAAGCCGCGCCAGATTAATGACTTGGGTGATGCAACAACCTGTGTCGGCTAACATCGGGCTTGTCCCCAACATCCCCGCAGATCACAAGCCAAGCCGGCCGCGTTCCGGCGCCGCAGGATGTTGCCAAGGGTCCTTGGATAATACGGGAGAGCTCAAGTTGGAATTGACGATGCAAACTGCGCATGTCCCGAACTTCCACGGGCTTCGAGTGAACCAGCCGGTTGACGCACGCCTGGATTGCATATTTGTGCGCAACTCAATCGCGCGTTATTTTGTTTGGTGAGCGGCCGGAACGCCGGCTGTCCCCACCGTTCTACTCGAAAGCCACGTTTGCATGTCTGCACGTCCGATCACTCACACGGCACCCAAGTTGGCGACCGACGCCGATCGCACCATCGGCAGCCGTATCGCCGTGCTGCGGGCTGCACAGGGCTTGAGCCAGACCGCCCTGGGAAACGCCCTTGGCGTCAGTTTCCAGCAAGTGCAGAAGTACGAGAAGGGGCGCAATCGCATCGGTGCAGGCCGTCTTCAGGCGATCGCCGACCTCCTGAAAGTCCCGGTCGAAACCTTCTTCGCACGTCAGCCGGGATCGAATGAGACTGAAGCCAGTCCGGTGACCTTTCTGGAAGATCCGCAGGCGATGGAGCTTGTGATGGCTTTCGCAAGCATCACGGACAGCACTGCGCGGGCTGGCGTGCTGGCGATCGTAAAGGCGACGGCCAGCCTTCAGCGACCGGCTGATCGAGGTTGAGGGTACCTGGCGGCGAAGGTCCGGCTCACTCGCGATGGAACGGACCCGCAGCAGCTGTTGCACCTTGAGGCGGCTTTCGTTGCGCCGATACCGAGAAGGCCCATTGCGGTGGTGGGCCGATTAGGGCGTGCTTTGATTGCTCGCGCGGGTTGGCCGGCCCATGCTCTACAGATTGGCTGGAAGCAGTCTCTCGCCGAGCGCAGTGCCAGCATCCTGGATGCACCCAAGCAGGTCGGCTTCTGAGAGCGGTTGGCCATGCGGATCGAGAACTGCGATCTCGGCGTAACCCTTCGCGACAGCATCGCGCAGCTTCTGAACAGACCAAATCGGCCGTCGGGCATGTATAAGTCACGTTGCCGCCATGTAAACGGCTGCTTCGGACAACGTAGATACGGGGCTGAACGCTCAAATCTCTATCCCCGCGGCTCCTAGTATCGCTCGCTACTTGATGATGCCGACTTGGTGTGTCCGGATTTCACCTTCAATATCGGCCGCATTGGGATCCTTCGCATCGCGCAGAACGCTTGCGGCAACTGCCAGAACTTCGATCACCCGCTCGTCCATCGCGATGGCGCGTGCGATTCCGCGACACAGCACGTCGCTTTCGATCGCGTTGGGTTTTTCCGGCGCCGACATGGCTGCTTAGCAGCGCAGCTGAAAATTCGTTCACTGTTGGAGATTGTTACGGCGTAATCGGCCCTCGTTTGCTGCCCGAATGACGATGCTACGGGGAGCCGATGTCGGTTCACACCAAGAAAGGGGCACAGGAGAACGCTACTGCAAGCGCGCCGTTGATTAAGCCTTTCGGAACGTTGCTGACCAGCACCGGCATCGTGGCAAGCACAGAGGTTGCAAGATTGGTACGGGCAGCCGAAGCGGAGGCTGCTTCATTCGGAACAGCCTACGGTCCCGCGGTTGCCGAGATTATCTGCGAGATCGGCGTGGACCAGAAAAAAGCAGAGTAGGCGCGGCGCGAAGAAGCCCGCTGCGGCTGGCCGGGCCGGCTTCTCGAGATCCGGACCGTGAGGGGATACCTGGGCTGGATCCCACCACAGGATGCAGTCCTCCAGTTATCGAAAAAGCCCCGCGCGGCGGAGCCGGCGGAGCTGAGTGAATCCTTGGGAGGAGCGCGGTTTATCGCAAGCATTGGGCCAACTAAGGCGGCCCGCTCGGCCCCGCCCCGATCTGCTTACGGGGTGGGGGAGCGTCCGATCTCACCAGTGGTGGGCCGCTACGCAACGCGGCCCCAGGGGCACCATGAACAGGGCGGGCTAGGCGGCCGTCACCGACGTTGGGTGTGCGCTGTCCCAGGCTGAAGCTGACGGGAACCGATTTGCCAGCCTCGTGCTACTTCGATGCAACCTGGGCGCGTCGCCGGAAAGCACCGGATTTGCGAAGTAGTTTAACTCGTTGTCTTCACTGGTAAATTGGTGAGCGCGTTGGGGTTCGAACCCAGGACCTACAGATTAAAAGTTATTTGCCAATCCAATAAAGATCAATGATTACAATGATGCCTGTGTCCAACCTCTGAGCCCTGATCGTGCAAATGCGCGTCGGGGAAAGCGGGAATTGGACACAGCTCCTGAGCGCCGGATCAGTGCGCGCGGCCGTCCCCAAACAGGTTGGCCCGGGTCTCCTTCCAGCACTCCTCCAGCTTGCGCATCCCGTTGATCGCGAGCCGCCGCTTATTCACGTCGCGGCTGTAGTGGCGCACCATCTGCTCCGACATCTCGACGATCGCCGACACCTCGGCCTCGGTGTTGCCGGCCTCCAGCAGCATGTTCACGGCATTCTTGCGCAGGCCGTGAAACACGAAGGCACCGTCGCGCAGCGTCTTCATCGCGGTGGCCTTCGCAGCAGAGACGGGCGCCGCCGTGCCCTTGCTGGTCTTCGACGTGACCTCGCGCTGCCAAGCGGTCCGATAGGCCGCGAGCGTCCAGGCCTGACCGTCCTCGCGCAGGTGCAGCGCCGGGTGGTCGATGTGAGTCCGGGTCAGGATCTCCCGGTACTCGGAATGGATCGGGACGAAGACCTCGGCGCCCGTCTTCCGTGCGATCAGCTCGATCGCGTTGGCGCCCGGCGCTGGCCGGACCATGGGCACCACATCGACCGAGCGCTGGCCGGTGTAGAGGGCCGAGTAGACCGGGAGATGCAGCCCGGGCCGCGCGTGCTCGAAGAACGCTTCGAAGGCGCGGTCCGACCACGGCTTGTGCGGCTCGACCTCGTGCTCAACTTTCTCGGTGATGCGGGCAACGTTCGCGGTGCAGTAGCCACGGGCGCCGCCGAACGAGAGCAGCTTGGACAGAACCGCCCGGAAGTAGCGTGCGCCCGATGGCGTGCCGGAGCGCAGATCGATCGCCTCTTGCGCGGCGATGGAGGTAAGGGCCGCGACGGGCTCGCTGCCCCACGCGCTGCTTATGGCCTTGAGGTGCCGGTCGTAGTCGCGCTTGGTCAGGTCCGCGAGCTTCTCGAAAGCCGGGTGAGCCCGGTAGACTTCGATCAGCGCGTCGAACGTCTTTCGGGCCTCGCCATCGTCCACGCGGTCCCGCATCTCAGCGGCATCGACGGCCGCCCAGAACGCGGCCGGTCCACCCTCCCCGCGCGGCTCCGGCAGCGGATAGGACCGCCCCGAGTCGCTCCTCCAGGCCCATTCCCATCCGGCATGTGTGCGCTCGGCGATCAGGGCCTCGCACTGCCGGCAGCGACGCCAGAAGGCATCGTCCTGCGGTGCGTCCAGGATCGGCACGACCGGCCAAGCGCGCGGCGTCCCGCGATAACGCTCGAAGCTGAAATACATCCGGCCCGACGGGTTCGGCCGGCCGCGCACGTGGCGCGGCAGGTCAACCATTCCGCCGCCGCTCCTGGGCCTGCCGCTCATAGGCTTCACGGGCCATCGCTCCGAGGTCCTTCTTCGGACCGGGAGATGACACCGCCGACTTGCCGCCCGTCAATTCCGGGAACTGACTCGGGTGCCGGTGCAGGCGCCACCGGTCGATCGCCTCCAGGCAGTACATGCCGGTGTCGGGATCCGGCCGCGGGAAGCCGCGCGTGAACAGGCGCACCCTACACGCTTCGAACTGCGCCAGCGTAAGATGTAATCGCCGAGCGACCTTCTCGGCTGGGATGTCCGCCGGGTCGACTGCAAACCGCACGGTTGACGGGCGAGGTGCGCTACGGGGCATCGACTGGGCACCCCCTTGCCAGCCAGTCACGAAGCTCGCCAGTGTTACGGAACCACTCGCCGGACGTTCGCAGATGCGCGAAGCATGCGTGGAGCCGCTTCTCCATTTCCACCGATCCGGAGATAGTCGCGAGTAGGGTGAGCTTCTCAGCCGATCCTATCTGCAAGTGGGCGAGGCGCTTGCGAGCGCCCTTGCTGGTGAAGCCGATCTTCACGTGCCCGCCGGAGCCGATGACATAGACGCACTGGCTGGGCTCTTCCGGCGCCAGCTCGCGCTTTGATCTTCGGGCTTGACCCGAAGGCTTCGCCAGGCGCGCTTTCAACTTTTCCAGCTCCCGCCGAATGACGGTCAGCCTATACGCGGTGATGCGGTACAGGCTCGGTCCGCCGGGCTTTCGGCAGAACTGTCGGAACTGATCGACGCTCACGCCCACCTCGTTGGCGGCCACCTGCAGGGGAATGTGCTGACGCATCGGATCGAACAAACTGCGTGGCATGCTTATCCCTCCTCTCCCCTGCCGCGTGCCCGGGCGACCCGCGCCCGCACGTCCGGCCAGTTTCGTCGATCGGCCCATTTCGCCCAGCGCGTGCCGGCATCGCGGTGCAGCTGCCGGATGGCGGTGAGCAGCTCCTCCGTCGGCGCCGATAGCAGTCGCGCCACACGCTCGGTCGTCCAAGCAGCGGCATCACGCACGCCATCGGCGTAGCCGGCCGCATAGTCGTCGCTGTCGGGGGGGCGCGCCGTCATGACCCCGGCCTCCCGAACCGCAGCCCCTCGATGCGGGCGATCTCGGCGCGCAGCTCGGCGAGCTTCGCCGCCTGGAGCTGGCGCGCGTAGTTCTCCGCCGCCCAGCGCCGCCGGTGCCACATACGGCCCTCACCCGTGAGCCGATACTCGTAGGCGCTGTGGGCGATGGTATCGCCCTCGATGCGGGCCCAGACCTCGGGGATGACGCCGTGCGTCAGCGGATCGCAAGTGAGGAATACCTGGACGAGAGGCACGGTCTCCTCGGTCACTCAGGCCTCCGGGATCTGCGGGTGGGGGAAGGTGCGCATCGTGCCGTCGCCGGCGGCCGCGCGGAGGCCATCCGACAGCGCCCGGGCGTCCGGGCGTCCCATGACGAAGCGGGCAGTGATGGGCTGGCCCTGGAGCGTGAAGGCAATCGCGAGCTCGACGCCGTCAGGTGTCGGCACCGCGTCGATTGTCCAGTCGGAGCCGTCGGGCGGGATGAGGCGGAGAGCGGTCACACGGCGGTCCTTCCGTAGGTGGTTTGTAGGGCCTTCCACGCCCGATCCTCTGCAGCCTCTGCGCGTTCGGCCCAGGCCTTCGCCTTGAG
Organism: Methylobacterium sp. GC_Met_2; assembly: GCF_026540795.1. Lineage (NCBI taxonomy): Bacteria > Pseudomonadati > Pseudomonadota > Alphaproteobacteria > Hyphomicrobiales > Methylobacteriaceae > Methylobacterium > Methylobacterium sp. GC_Met_2. Next base: position 42,898 of record NZ_JALNUM010000010.1, on the reverse strand, counting down.
CCAAGCGGCCTTCGCGTCCTCCTCGACCTGCAGCTCCTTGATGAGCTGGCGGCGAGTTTGCGGCTTGCCTGCGGCCGGCTTCGGTGCGGCGTCGAAGTACCGCTCGCGCGCCGCGCTGGCCTCAGCGCGCGCCAGCGTGGCGCGCTTGCCCAGTACGTCCCACCGGGCGGACCAAAGGTCGGTCGCTGTGAACCGGATGAACCGATCGGACGGGAGGTGCAGCAGCTCCTCGCGGTCGAGATCGTCGAGGGCGATCGGGGGCGGGGCGGCGGTCATACCGAGCCCTCGCGCGCAGTCATCGACGGGATATGCCGCCAACGTTGGCCGTTCATGACCCTGCTGATTTGGTTCTGTCGAACGCCGTATTCAGAGGCGAGCTGCTGTTGAGGCACCTTGCCTTTCAAGCTTCGAATACGCTGAACGTCAGCCTCAGTGAGGCGTGCCCATGGGATTGAGCTACCCTGTCGATGCGTGCCGTGCCGCCGCTTATCAGCTGAATTTTCAGTAGGCGTGCCCCAGTATAGGTTGTCGAGCTTGTTGGTTCGCGGATCTCCGTCACGATGGCAGCCGTAATGGCCGACAGGGCGAGGGCCCACGAAAGCTTCAAGGACAAGCACGTGAGCCGCGGTTTGGCGGCTGTCATGATCCTTCCATAGCGTTAGATGCTGGTATCCCTTGTCGTCGGGGGCGGGCTTTAACAGACGCGCGCGCTGTCTCCGCCAGTATCCCTCTGAGCGCGCAGAGGCGGATATGCAGATGCGCCGCTCTAAGCTTCGAACACGCCCAAGATCGCTGACCTCGTAGATACCTTCGAAGCCAATCACGGCTTTCCAGCACTCTGTCATCGCTCACTCCATGCCGAGGGAGCGAAGGTACAGCTCCAAAATGGCTTCCTGCTCCTGGCGCTCGCTGTGATCCTGCTTGCGGATCCGTAGGATGGTGCGGACCGCCTTGGGGTCGAAACCCCGGCCCTTCAGCTCGGCGAAGACCTCCTTGATGTCGCCCATGATGCCGGCCTTCTCCTCCTCCAGCCGCTCGAGCCGTTCGATGAACTGCTTCAGCTCGTCGGCGGCCACACCCTCGGCGGAGGAGACGTCGCCAGATGTGTTGAGGCCCGCGGTCACGAGGCGGCCTCCGGAGTGCTAGCCTCGGTGACGACCGGCGGCGCCCAGGCACGTCCTGCCAGATAGGGCTCGGCCGCACGCGCGAAGCGGATCTCCCGGGCCACCTCCGCCGCCGCCTCGGCTTCGCGCCGGCCAGGCGGATCTCCCGTCAATGGCAGACCCCGTATGAGCGCTCGAGCGGGATCGCGGTAGGCATGGACCTCCGCCTCGGTCCAGCCTTTCTGAAACAGGTGCACGATGGTGCAGGCGCCCTCCGGGCCGTTCTTCTGCTCAACCATAAAGCGGGCCATGCGGAAGATCTCGGCGCGCGCATGCGGCGCATGACGGGCGGCATGGACGAGGGACGGCGACGGCATGGGCGGATCTCCTCAGGCGCTACAGGGGACGGTCGAAGGGTAATACGGAGGACGCGTCGGATGCCGTCCAGCGGCTACAGGCCGGTGCCCTGGCCCGCACATCACTGGCGATGCCGCCGGTCCAGCCCCGCCGCATCAGCCCGCATTTCAGGTAGACGCGCGCCATCTGCCGACGGACCAGGTGTCCGCAGGAGCCGCACGTTTCGCCGGCCTGACCTGTCCCGGGCAGCGCCGCGTAGCCCTTCGGTGTCGTACCGGCGCGCAGCCGCTTGCGCTCCTGGGGCGTAAGCGCACGATCGAGGTTGAACAGGTCGGCGAGCGGGATCACGTCAGTCCACCATCCGCAGGTCGAACGACACGAGTTCGCGCCGGTAGGGCATCTCGCGCAGCTGGGCCTCGAAGGCGGCGAGCTCGTCGGGATCGTGGGTCTTCGGCTGGAGGACGGCCACGTAGGCCAGGACGGGGGTCCCGCATTCCGTGGTGCCTGACCAGATCCGGCAGGGTGTGCCTTCGACGCGCTCGATGCGATCGGTGGGTTCGAGGGTGAGCTTCATCGAGCGCCTCCCGTTGCAAAGGCCGCCTTCAGCGCTGCCTCGGCATCCTCGGTCACCTCGACGAGGAGCCTCGGTGATACGCGCTCCAGCGCCTCCAGGATGTTGGCGATCGGCGGAGCGCCGCGTCGGCCGGCCCGGGCGTTGGCGATCGCCGCGGCGGCCGCCTCGATCATCTCGCGGGAGACAGTGCTGTCGGCCATGGCCCCCTCCGCTGCTGCGTCTATGCCTACAGGTCGCGAAGACTGATGGAGGCCACCGTTCGACAGGACCTCAGGCCCGAAATCAGTTCTGATAGGGCTCGTTAATCGACTTTTGGCAGAATGGCCGCGATCGAGATCACGAGGTTCTGGGATGATTGAGGAGCGGCGAGGACGTCCGCGGCGCGATCTGTTTCGGCTGGGCGAGCTGCTGCCGGATGGCGCCCTTACATCGATCGATTGCCTCGTGCGCAACGCCTCCGAAGGGGGTGCGCTGATTGAAGTCTTGGAGACCGAAGGACTGCCCCAGACGTTCTGGTTGAAGGTCGAGACTTTGCGGATGAACAAGCGCTGCCAAGTGGCGCGACGGACCAAGCATCTGCTCGGGGTGATCTTCATCGCCTGAGGGACGCGAGGCGCGCTCGTATCTACTCGTCCGCGCTCGCCCGCGTTCCAAACACCCGACGGGTCGCCGGTGGTCCGGTGGTGCTTGCTGCGCTCGGTCATGTCATCACCCCGAACAGATCGCCGGTGGTGGCCTTGCCGTCCGTCGGCAGAAACGGACGCACGCCATGCTCCGCCAGCGCCCGCAGATCCGGGATCATCTCCAGGGCGATCTCGACCTTCGTGTATTCCCAGCCGGGCAGGCACGCGTGGGAATAGCGCTCGTTGACCTGGAGGAAGCCGGGGAGCTTCGACCAAGTGATGTGGCACTCGCCCCGGCGCGGGTTGCTGAAATCGAGATGCATGACGCTGGGCACACCGCGGGTGTTCGGATCGGCGAGCGCACCGGCCAAAGCCTCGGCGGCGATTGCCGCGGCCTCGCGTTCCTGTCGGGTCGGCGGCGGGAGCTTGGGGGCGCGCTTCGTCATGCGGCAGCCCCCGCTCTATCGAGCGCCCAGGCGTAAAATGCCCGCCACGTGCGCAGATCGCTTTCCCATCCAGCCTGCACGTTGTGCCAGCGGCCTTCTACGACGCCCGCGATGCGCTCTCCAATCTTGCGAACGATCTGCACCCGGTCGCGCGCGTCGACTTGCGGCCACTTCGCTTTGAGCCAGTCGCAGCATAGGCTCGGTGCATCGCTGTGTCTGCCGAGGCAGTAGCGGACGCCGGCCAGCATCATGAAGCTGTCGTCGCTCGTCATGCCGCCCCCGCGATGTCGAGCGCGTCGGTCGGGGCGAAAACAGTTTTGAGCGGCAACTTGGATTTAATACAGTCGCCTATATCATGGCTATAAATTGTTCGGAGGTAGACAATGGCCGAAGATTTTAGAGACGAGCCCCGTAAGCCAGCTCTCAAAGCAGGGCAAATTTCTTTCGGCGCCCCACAAGACAGCCTCGACTGTCTCGTTTGGGACCTTAGCAAATCAGGCGCAATGATCGAAGTCGATCTGCATTCATCCCCGCCGGATACATTCCGTCTACTTTCGGCAGGACTTTCGCTTAACCAACGCTGCGAGGTGATATGGCGCAGCGATCGAAAGATCGGTGTCAAATTCGTTGATTGATTATTGATCTGCCTCACAAAATCACAATTGCAGGCGCTGTCTGGTAGATTACTTGCAGCTCTCGCAAAAATCGATGCGGGATATTGAATACAGTCGGCGCATATATATTTCAAGTTGTAATCGTGTTGATTTGACGCATGCCCGTAAAAGTATTTTGATCTCGTCAAGATATGCATAAACTGCGTTAGTACGGTTTCAAGCAGAGATTGCATGCCAGCCGATCCTCTAAAACCGCGAGTAGGCTTCAAGGTAGCGTCTGCGGCTTTTGGCGATCCGATCCGCACCATCGATTGCGTGGCGAAGCTCGAGGGGTTCCGGGAGGCGCGGGTCGAGCTCTCAGATCCGAGCCGCCTTCCGGAAGAGTTTCTTCTGATCGCAATGTCGATCCAGATCCGAAACCGCTGCCGTGTGGTGGAACGAGCGGCAGATTTTGTGCGGGTGAAGTTCACTTCAGAATGACGCTCACCCATGACTCGCCTCCGGCAGATTACGCAGACCACAGAATGGCCGGACGACGCAGCTGCCTTCCTGGAGTTCGCTTCCTTCCGCGCCAGCGTGCGCCGCAGCTGCTGATCCAGGACTGGGATCAGCACGAGGGCGAGCGCGATCGACAGGACGAGGACTGCCATGGCGATGCCAAGGGGCGCGGCGCGGCCGGTCACTGTACAGCCTCCTGTGCAAGGCGGATGCGCTCGACCGGTGTGAACCCCTTCCGCGTCAGCTGCCGCACGTACGCGAGCGATCCAGGCGGGTAGATCCGACGCAGGTCGGCGCCAGCGCGTGCGTTCGCCCGGGCGATCTCCACGTGGCACGGCAGATCCCGGACCCATTTCCACGCCGTCGGCTTGGACACGTCGAGGGCGGCCATGATGGTCGCCATGGTGCAGCCGTCGGCACGCATGGCCCGGGCGCGGGCCCGGAGATCCGCATAGGTCTCCCCGGAGATCGGGTGACGGCGGCGATCGCGCGCGGGCCAAGCCATCAGCCGGCATCCTCCGAGCTCGCCGACGCAGCGACGAGGGCCTCTGCGTTGTCGGCGAACGCGCGCCGGAGCTGCGGGGACAGGGCCGGGAACGCCGCGACGAAGCGCCGGCCGTCCGGATCGAAGATCAGGGTGGCGACAAGCGCGCTCGGCACCGCGTCGGACGTGGGTTGCGGGCTCGGCGCGCTGAACGTCTCGACCGGTACGCCTAGCGCGGCGGCAATCCGGTCCAGCAGTTCGGCGGAGCGGGAGGGGGCGGCGCTCATCGTGCGCTCCACGTCTGAGAGGCAGCCGGCGGCGGAGCCGCGTACCGGATCCGCTCGGGCTGGCAGTCGACGACGCCGAAGCGACCGTCGAACTGGACGCCGATACCGGCGAGTCCAGCGCGTGCCGGAGCGACCGTGCCGAGGCGCCCGGACAGGCGCTCGACGACGCGAGCGCCGATGACGGTCGGCGCGCCGGGATGGGTCTGCTTGACCAGGTCGTAGGCCATGTCAGGCGTTCTCCGCGCGGGGCGGCACGGTGAGACCGGCGGCCCGGGCCCGGGCGTCGTCGAGGCGCTGGAGGCGACCCTGCAGGTCCAGCAGGTTGTAGCCGGTCAGCCGCCCCTGGCCCGCGAGGCGGATCAGAGTGTCGATCGCGGACGCCGCGATGACCTCGTGATCCGGGATGGCGCCGGTCGGGCCGTAACAGGCCAGCAGCACCACCGGGATCTGATGGCCCAGCTCACCGCGATCGGCGGGATGCGGCGGAATGCCGACCTCCTTGAGGAAGCCGTCGAGATGCTGCAGGGGGAAGGACAGGTGCGCCACGAAGTGACGGCGCGACCAGTCGAAGGTCACGTCGACGAATTGGCCGGCATAGGCGCCCTCGCGGGCCTCTGATCCTTTGATCACGAGATCACTCCAACAGGGACTGGGTCGTAGGACGGCAGCTCGGCGTGATGAATGAGTGCGACGCCGGGGGCGGCATGGGCGAGCACGGCACCCGACACATGCAGGTCGAGTCCCGCGATGCGGTGGCGGAAGGCGTCTCCGACCGGATTGCCGGCTCTCAGCAGGTAGCCAGCGCCGGGGAGGCGATCGAGCCAATCCACGACGTAGAGGACGGTCCCGGTCTGGGCGTCGGGGACGACTTTGCGGCCGGCGAGCGGATGCTCCTTGGCATGGGGCATGTCAGGCTGCCTCCGCTCGGGCTTCGCAGCGGGCGAGCGTCATCAGGCGCCCGCGGATGGAGTTGGCCGGCCGGCCCATGGCCCGACCAATCGCGCTGTGGCCCAGGCCTTCGGCGTCCAGCGCCAGCAGGCGAGCATCATCGTCTGGCGTGAACCGGCGGACGACGTGGTCGCCGCGTTGGACTACAGCGGGCCCCGCCGCGGTCGCTGGTGTCGGGCGCGCCTTCGGATAGTCCGCGCCGAGCGCGAGGCAGATCCAATAGACGTTCGAGGCCGAGCACCCGAAGCGCCGGCCGATCTTGGCGTAGCTGTCGCCCGCCTCGCGGCGCTCGGCCATCTGCTCGCGCTGGGCATCGGTGAAACGGCGACCGGCCATGTCAGCCCCTCCCCAGCTTACGGGCGGCAATCACCGGCTTCGGCGTGAACACGATCGCCTGATGTTCCGGGCACCAGACCGCCGGCTTGTCTGGGTTGTGGTGGACCGCAGGGCGGCCGCAGAAGCGGTGATCGGTCCCGTGGGAGGTGCAGGCGAAGCGGCACTGGCTGTCGCCAAGCTGCTCCAGACGGTAGGCGCCGAACCCGGGACGGGACGGGGCCACGGCGGGCGCCGGTCCGGGCGCGGGCTGGCGGCGGGCGCGGGCGGCCATCAGAGTTCGCTCACGTCGATCACGCCGCGGCGGGACAGGACGGCGCCGGTGGCGCGGTCGCGCACCAGCCCATCCATGCCGCGGGAGGTCCGGTAGAAGGACGAGCCCGCCATCGGGCGGGACGGCGCCTTGGTGCCGCACTCGCGCTTCTCGAGGCGCCGCTGGTGGGCGATCTTGGCCGCGTCGGCGGCGTACTCGGCGCGGTGGCAGGGCGTGCACCAGACCGCGCAGTTGTCGAGCGTCGGGCGCCCACCCATGCGGTCGGCCAGGATATGGGCGAACTCGTAGTGGCCTGGGTGGAGGGCGCAGGGGCAGCGGTTGCCGTCGGCGTCTACGTGCTCGCAGCGACCTTCGGCGCGCTCGAGCGCAGCCTCGCGGACGCGGCCCGGGAAGTTCATGCGCAGCGCTCGCATCACAGCACCCTGGCGCGCTGGAGGAACAGGCGACGCGCGGTCACGAGGCGCGACGTGGCGGCGTCCAGCATGTCGGCCAGGACCTTCGCCTCGGCGGCCGTGTCAGTGGCGCCGGGGCCTTCGGCAGCCAGAGCGATCCGGGCCAGGAGGCCGAGCGCCTCGTGGAGGACGCGCTCGGCCTCGGTGCGGGTGCTGCGGGTGGCGGCGAGCGCGGCTGTCATCAGAACGCCCCCACGACGCGGCGCGGCCGAACGGCGGAAGCAGCACGTTCGTCCAGCGCCCGCAGGACCACGACCGCCGCCTGAAGATCCACGAACGCGGGTTCCACTAGGACCTTGTCGACGTGGATGCAGACGATGGTCGGCCCGGCCTCGCCTCTCAGCTCGGCGCAGTAGAAGCCCTCTCCGAAGGCGGGACCAAGGATGGTACCGGGGATGAGGGAGCCGTCGGGACGAGGGCGGCCGATGCGGGTGCCGCGGGGGAGCGAGGGGGCCATGTCAGCGGCTCGCCCGGTAGGCGGAGACGTGATCGGCGATCAGGCACGGCGCGAAGCACGCTGAGAAGATGCCGAGGGCGCCAAGCAGGCAGCTCGCGACCTGGATGGCGGCCGAGGCGTGCTGGAGGTGGTAGAGGTAGGTGATGAGCACCGGGGCGGCTCCGTCGCGGATGGCGATGGGTCGTATGGTATGCTGTAAATCTACCGCGTCAACCCGTTTCGCTGTAAAAATACCTCACGCGATATTCACATCCGTCCACACGCGACATAACGTCTGTTCTTGTTTTGTTCGGACGCAGGGCGTTCGATGGCGTCAACGCAGAGTTGAGGAACGCCCATGGCCCTGAAGCCAGTCGTCGCTCACGGTGTCCAACTGTTCGTTACCGAGAAAAGCCGACTTACCCAGGGGCGCTGCCTAGAGGCTAAGACCGCAGCAGAGGCCTGCAGGATCGCCGAGGAGAAGGTCCGCCTCGGCTGGGCCATCGGCGCGGCCGCCTTCACCCGCACGGTCGTGGATCCGGACTACGATGATGGCGGAGAGCCGATCACGCTGGCGATCTTCGGGAAGGTGCCACCGGGGCTGGCGGATCAGTTGCCGTTCTGAGCCGCGTCACACCAAGCGCAACTCGCCTGGCTCCAAGCCCAACCGGCGAACCGTATCCTTCGACAAGCCGCCGATGATCGCGGGTTTGGATCGTAGGGCGACTTCGTGTGCGACCGCCGCCAGAGCCTCCTCTGCCGCATTCGCCAGGACCGCGTAGACGGGTGCGGATCCTCGCTGGCGGTCGGTCGATACGAGAAAGCAGCGGAGTTTGAGCGGCTTGCTCGCCCAGATCGAAGGCGGCTCGGCCGCGCCGTTCGTGTGGGACGTGCAGTCCGCGTGATCGACCGGCCCCGCATCGAGCGACACCCTGAGGCGCAGCCGGATGGCACCCCGCGCATCTCGGACGGCGGCGACATAGTCCTGGCGCCCGGGCTCGTCCCTGAAGCCTTGGGTGACCCGCGTCAGGATCCGCACAGCCTGAGCGCGCGCGGCGACGAGGTCGGGCAGCTCGCAGCCCACGGTGTCTCGGACCGGCTCGGATCCGTCGTGCAGATCGATGAAGTAGCGGGGCATGAGAGGCAGCGGGACGCGGGCGCAGCATGCCCGATCTACGTAGTTCGACGGCCGCACGTCGTACCATCGCCGACGTGACGTTTGCGTGTCGGAGGCCTAAATGCGCAGCTTCCCGTCGATCCGAGTTAGACCGGTCCGCTGTCGCTGTTGCGCTGCTTGCACCGCCACCCGACGAAGCAGGCCGGCACGTCGAGAGTCGGCGCGTAGGCGGGCGCGCTCGTCTCATCCTGCTCGCACGCGCCGCTGTCCCGGTGGACGGTCTCATAAGCGAGCTCGCTCGACGCGAGCACCGCGTTGCCCGCCCGAGCGACGAAGGCCTTCAGGTCGGCGCAGTGGAAGGTACGCGTATAGGTGCGACCCTGGGCGGAGGCGCCAGTCGCGGCACCCAAGATGAGGGCGAGTGCGACGGCATTCGAGGTGAGAGGCATGGCGGTGCGCGGTACTGTTGGCATCGCCGCATGGTGCGCCTCGGCCTACGCGGTGGCCATGCCGGTCGCCGCGTCATAGGCACGCTGGCCGATCAGCGGACGCGCTGCGTGTGACCCTGCTGCGCTCGCCGATGCCAGCCGCTCATGCCATTCTCGGGCATGGCCAAATCAGACCACGCGATCTGCGAAGTCAAAGTCCAGGGCGCCTGGCAGCGCGTGGCGGCCGTCGAAGCGCACGCCCATCACCGTTCCGCACCGAAGCGCTGTACGGAGTGCCACGGCCCCGTGATGACGGCGAGCAACTATACCCAGCCGGTCCAAATCAGGCTGAGCCACCGAAAGGCGCACGACGGCTGCTCGCTGCAGCCGGACAGGTTCAAAGGGGTACGGTCGCCGCACCCACAGGCGCTGGCATAGGCCGTGAGCCGATCACGCTGGCGATCTTCGGGAAGGTGCCGCCGGGACCGGCGGATCAGTTACCATTCTGAGCAATGTGCTCGTGGCTAACCGGAACAATTAGCCGACAGTCTTCTCCACCTTACGAGACCACTGATAAGTTGTCGTCAGATAAAATGATGCCGTTTAGAGCAACGCCACCGCAAGCCGACAGTCGCACGCTGGCAGCATGAGACCATTTAAGCCATGAGCGAGCGGCGAGCGATCCCACGTCACGCAATCATCCTTCCCGCTCTATGTTGGCGCGCTGACGGGTCGGAGTTCCACGCCGTCACAGTCGATATCTCAGCGGATGGCATCCGCATGCGCTCCGCATCCATCCCACCAATAGATGCGCAGCTCGGTTGCTCGATCCGCGGCGTCGGCGAGATGGAGATCCGCGTCGTGCGGGCAGGGACCGCCGACTTTGCCGTCCGCGTCATGGGCCGCGGCGCCAAGCCTGGCGAGGTAGTGCGTAGCCTCGTGGGTCTGGCACGGCTGCAAGCTCCACCACCCGAGGAGGTGCGCGTGCACCGCCGGGTCGTACCGAAGCGCAGAACCGTCGAGATCGCGCTGGCGGACGGCACGGGCATTCCTGCGAGGATCTTGAACCTGTCGGCCTCGGGCGTGGCGCTGCAGTTGGACACCCAGGTGGAGGTCGGCCAGGCGATCGTGGTCGGACGCCACCGGGCAAAGGTCGCGCGCCGGATCGACGGGGGCGTGGGCGCGGCGTTCCTCATACCCCTCGACGAGGCGACGGTGGGCGAGCACACCGTGCTCTGAGAACAGGGCTCGGACGGGTGCCGCCGGGGCTGGCGGATCAGCTCCCGTTCTGAATGTGTCCCCGCCGCGCTGGCAGAGACCGGCCGAACATGGCAAATTCCGGTCATGCGTCGTCCCGGTCCCCAAACCTGCGAAGCGAAGGTCGACGGCACGTGGCGCTCGATCAGCCTTGAGGAGGCCAAGGGCGTCTACGCGATGGCGCCGAAACGCTGCCCGGCCTGCCACGGGGCGGTGATGCTTACCGGCACGCTCACGGCCGGGGCGCCTCGAAACCTCGTGCATCGGGTCGCCCATACGGGCTGCCCCCGCGATCCGAAGCGCTACTCCGGTACGTCCTCGCTCCATCCGCGGGCGCTGACGTAGGCTCGGAACCGATCCCGCTATCGATCTTCGGGAAGGTGCCGCCGGGGTTGGCGGATCAGCTGCCGTTTTGATGCGCGCTTCTATTCCACTCCGTTCCAAAAGTGTCCTGCTTTTCACGTAACACACTTTTTTGAAAATCTCGTTTAATATTTTTAGTCAGAGCCCGAACCCAATCAGCGTCCTTCAGCGCTCTTCTATAATCAAACTCTGGATCAAACTCGATGCTTTCAATATTAATATCTATAATAATATCACCTATGAAGCCGCTAATGGTTCTTCTAAATCTTTCGCGCTGAGCGGCATCTCTCATATAATCAGCTGGTTTCGCGAGGATCTCGTTAAAAGCCTCATCTTCCAAAAATATCTCCCTCAAAATGTACATAATCATATATCGAGTGAGATTATACTTCGCTAATAGCTCCTCTTTGATCTTAGGTAGCTGGTCGCAGATCTCCTCATCAATCACACGCAGCAGAACAATCCGATCCGCGTCCACCTCTGGCCGGGCAAAAAGCGCGGTATGTTTATCTTCAAATACCTCGTACTTGCGGAAGGTGCCCCAGGGTTCGCGAAAGTCGAACGCCATGAGATACAACCCCGCTTCTTCATTTGAGATGGGCGCGCCTTGACTGCCGGTTTCTCCGCGCTTGATTTCGTAGCTATATAGACCCTTATAGTTTTGAATGAATTCTGTTCGAAGACGAATTTGGGTCTGGCTGTTTGATTTAAAATCTCTCGACCGAACGCCATTTTGATTGTTGGAATACTCGGTGATCATCTTGGCTTCTTCAGATGCGGGATCCATTTGAATGAACTTTGTGAGTAATTTCAGATCATCTGTGATTACGTCGCGGTGGCCATGGAGTGATGTTATGCTTTGGCATCCATTCACAACATAGTAGTCCGAGATCTCAATTTTATCCCCGGATACCTCTATCCGCTTGGCAATTACGGTCACCCCGTTATGAAAAAGCGGGAATATTTTGTGAAGATTTTCATCGTTGATGCTCTTCACCAAATCTCTGTTGACGCTGGTTCGCCCTAAAGGTCCGCGAACGTTATATGAAAACAGAGACTGATCCTCAATTCCATCAAGCTGAACAAGTTCACGCGCTTTGATGGGTGCTATAACAGCCTTTCGGCTGCCGTCGACTATATGTTCGGCATATCTAATACCATAAATATCAAACGTAGCAGGTTTTTGATTGGGCAGATCCCTGGCATCCGAGATGTAATTTGCAATTAGCTTTGATTTTCCGATGAAGGTAATTTTATTTCCATGCTGCTGCAGAAACGCTAGTCCATTATTATCGAGGTCGATATTGGTGACGAATTCCCCTCTGAGCTGATGGGAGTCCAACTTCGTTAGGAGGCCGCTATGACGAATTAAATTCGCCACCTGAGCGTTGCCTGCCGTACTCATTAGGTGGGTTGCGGCTTCTACAGAGGCAAACTGCTCAAGAGTACCCAGAAAATCCCTGAGAGATGCGTCTCCCACAGTTGTGTTTGACTTGTGTGAGAGTTTCGATTGAAAAATAGTAATCGTCAAGTCATTATCGTTTATAAAAATTCCATCGACGCCTTTGTCTCCGCTTTGATCACATACGGCGTCAATGGCTTCGGTCGGATCAAGGCGATAGTACTGCTCAAGATACCAAATCAGAAATGCCGCGCTTTCCGATCGCTTAGGCGCGATATGTTCTCTGAAGTTATCTAAGAGCGCCGGGTAATCTACGTCGAGCGGCATAAAAGACCTATGATTTGCGTGCTTTGGTTGTCCGGTTCTATCGAACGGGTACCGTGCGCGCTGGGGCACAATTTCCAGGCATGAAAAATTGTGGAATTTCACGTGACCCGGCATGTCGATGACGAGGTGTTTTTGGCGCCGACTCGCTCACATGGCATCGGCATAACGTCACCCCTAGCACGTCACTGCACCTTCATCCCCCGACCTCAGCAACCGCAGCCCTGCCGCAACGACCTCCTGTAGATGCTCCAGCGCGTTCACCCCGATCGGTACCCCCACCCGCTGCCCTTCCACGGTGGTCACCACCAGGACGGCAAGCGCTTCCCCGAGTTGGAGCTCTGGATCCGACAGGCAGATCGGCTGGATGAAGTCGGTGTGGAGCTCGCCGAGCTGGAGGTAGGCGGCCTTGTCAGAACGGAAGGGCTTGGTGTCGGTCATGGCTTCCTCTCCAGGGCGCCCTTCACCAGCGAGCCATCCGGCCCGAACAAACGGTAGGTATCGGCGCACCACGCGTCCTTCCCTGTCCGCGCATAGGCCGTGGTCACCGAGGCGGTGCTCTCTCGGATCCTGTCCGCGATCGCTGCGTCCTCGGCATCGGTGATCCGGGCTTGCACGCGCGCGAGGGCGAGCTTGGACGCGCTCGCTCGAAAGCCGGAGCATGCCTGCTCCGCGAACGTCGTCGTGGAGAGGGTCCTGGCGTAGACGTTCAGCTGTTCGGCATGGCTCTGCGAGTACGCCACCCCGGGTGTGAGCGCGACTGCTAGCGCTGCGGCAAGGCGGAGACGCCGGCGCCGATCGCCGGCGCGGACTTCACGTGCGACCCCGGCCATACTGGCGTCGAGCGTCGCGGCCGAGATCATTTGCGCGTACCACCCGGGATCGGCGGACTGCCATCCGCGCCCTCGATCGCTCCGACGCCTGGCGACACGTCCACCGTACCTGCCGCGTCTGAGGCCTTCGGGGAACTCACGGCGTTCTTCGCCGTGTCACCCTCCATGCCGGAGGTGCTGTTGGCAGTCGGCGGCTTGTCGGTCGATGGCGCCTGTGCTGCGGCGCCTCCCACTGTGGCCGCGGTGATCAGAAGCGCGATGGTTGCGGTAGCGTAGCGGATCATCGTTTCCTCTCCCGATTATTTTATCGACGCGGCACCTTTGGCATCGGCCGGTAGGCGCCCAGCACGATCGCAACGATCTCGACGCTGAGCCCCTTCTCCAGCGCGTAGCTGAATATGCGATGGGGTACGTGGATTGGCTCGTCCCAGCGCGGGTCGTCGCTGTAGGCGCGCAGCTCGACGAACTGGTTCTCACCCTCGTGATAGGCTTTGGCCGTCCGCTCGCGCAGCTGGCCGCTGTCGCGAACCTTCTCCACGATGACCAAGTCGCCATTCACCGGGAGGCGACCGCTTGCTCCGATGTCGAGACAGTGAAGTGTGTCGCCATCGGCGGCGTAGAGGTTGAGCGACGTCCCCCGCACGACCAAGCCGTACTGCGCCTCGCGACGCCACCGCGGGTCGGGCGTGATCGGAGCCGGGTCGTAGCGCGACTCATCGATATGCTGTTCCACCTCAAGCCAGCGGCCGGCCGCCACCTCACCGAGGACAGGCATCAGCTGCCCGGCACGTTCGGCCGTCTCTTCCATGGCGCGCCGGAGATCGTCGTCGACCCGGGCGTGCCCATTGGCTTCAATGGCCTCTGGGCCTTCTGCCTTGACCAGCCAGTTCACCGTCGTCCCCAGGACGCTAGCGAGCTTGTGCAGGTTCTCCGAGCGGGGCGACTGCGACTTTCCGTTGAGGATGTTCAGCGCGAACGCGCTGCTGAGGCCCGCATCGAGCGACGCTTTGCGAGCGCTCATTCCGAGGGCATCGAGGCGCTGCTGAACGCGCTGAGATAAGCCGGCCTGGGTCACGCGGTATTTTAACCGCATGGAACGCACGAGCAGAGCTGTATGTTTACCGTTGACTCGTGCGGTAAACATACAGCATCTTCCGACTCGACATGACGCTTCTCGACGCCCTGCTGGCTGTCTCTGCGAGGTTCTGCGAAGCGCGCGGCATCAGCGCCGCGCGGACCTCGACGCTCGTCTTCGGCGACGGGAAGGTTCTGACGCGCCTCGCAGATGGCCGTGATCTCACTACCCGGCGGCTTGAGCTGGCGATGCAATGGTTTTCCGACCACTGGCCCGAAGACAAAGCCAAGTGGCCTGATCCAGTCCCCCGACCGCCCAAGTCCATCGCCATCGCCGCCCCCACCGAGGGAGCTGCCGCCTGATGGACATCGATCTTTTCATCCGCCGCGACGGCGAGAGTGAGGGCATCCCTCTCCATTACGGCCCCGTGCGGGTCGATCCGGATGGCACGGTCTCCCGCGTGCTGGCGCAGCCGTCCTTTCCCCTCGATGCCGAGCAGATCGTCCGCCTCACGGGCGCCGTGCTCACGCGCGTGCTCAACGCGATCCGGCACCCGGACGCAAAGAGGGCCTGCGAAGGCGGTGTGACGCTGGCCATCGCCGACTCGACTGGCGTCGCTTTGCCGGTCGAGTCGGGGCCCCACGGCTACCGGCGTCTGCTTCCTTACGGCAGCGAGAGCATCACGCTTCCTGAGGGGCGTCGTCTTCCCGGCTCGATCCTTTCGGAACGAGGGCCCGATACTCTTCCGGCGAGAGATGCAAGCTACGCGTCCCCTCGACAAGCTCAAGAAGGTCGAGGTGAAGGCGATGCATAGCAACGCGTATGATATCGGACGGGCGGCACGTGTCCCGGCCGACCCAAACCGGGATTGTGAAGTTCTGGAAGCCGCGTTTGGCGCGGAACGTGACCGGATACGCGTCCGTGTAGCCCGGGCTGGGCGCCTTTCTTTCTGCCGAGGCAAACTCAACTTCGAAGGGCTCTCGTTCTTCCGGCATATGTTCGGTTCCTTCGGTGGTGTCGCAATCACGAAGGTAGCAGCGCGGGTGGGCCGAGTCCTGCGGGGCTCGCGCCTGCCCGTGTCTGTGTTCGCCGCCCCCACAGCGGAAGCGGCCGCATGACCGGCGCCCGCAACCGCTGCCCCTACTGCGGCAGCCCCACAACGCCGAACGGCCACCACGTGCCAGCTGGGTCGGGTTTCCCGTTCAACGCCGAGCAGCTCGTCCGCTTCGCTGGCTTCGTCCTCAGCCTCTGGCACAAGCGCACCAAGCTGCCGGGCGAGGCGATCCCGTCCGCCGAGCAGCTGACGCTCGACCTCGCCGCGGCCGTCGGCGTGCCGCTCCCTACCCGGCAGGACGCGGTCGGCATCCTCGCCAACGGCAAGAAGGTCCAGACCAAGCTGCTGCCCTACGGCTCGACCTCGATCCCGGCCGCCCTCGATCGGGAGGGTTGCTAGGTGTTGCGCGTCGCTAGGATGCCCTTCGCGTGGGTGATCACCTCGTCGATCACCCTCGGTTCTAGCTTTCCGCTGGCCGCAAGATGGTCTGCGATCGTCTCGACTTGCTCGTACGGCTCGTCGGCGGTCCCCGGGTGTAGCTCTTCTATCTTCGCCACGAGCAGGCGGAGGACGATGTTCGTTCCCGTGGCGTGCGCCAGAGCCCGCGACTGCGGGACCAGGTCGTCGTCTGTCATCCCGAGCTCCATCCTGTCCGACAACAGTGCTGGTAGCGGGCGCGGCGGGGCTGTCGAGCATCATGCCCGGCGCCCCGCCTGCGTTTGCACACGTCCTTCGGCCGGCACGACCCGTGCAAGCCGTACCCCTGCCCCTCGTGGGCGTTTCCTCCCTTCGACTGGCCGGGGCCTTCGGGCTCCGGCCCCTTTGGGAGGCGCCTGACGATGGCGCTCATCCCGTCGGTCTTGAGCCTCAATTTCGCGAGCAACGCCGCGGTCGCGGCGCAGATGAGCTTCGTTCATCGCCGCAATCGCGCCGCGTGCGAGCTGCTGGCCGGTATCGCCGCGTGCCTGCTCGTCGCCGGCGGCGGGTTCCTGCTGATCCACCGCGCCTCGCTCGCGCGGTTCCACGACGACGGGGCGGCCCGCATGATGCCGGCCGCCCCCGCCTCCCTTCGCACGCCTCCTAGCCTGGCAGCCCTGGCGCGCGGCTCTGTGCACTGTCTGTCCCTCCTTTCGCGAGGCGCCCGTGAGCGGTAGCGCCTCGTTCTCTCAGCCCGGCCGCTTGGCTCGAACCGCCGCCTCGATACCCGCAGTGTCGAGGAAGGATATGCGGAAGTCTGGGACTGATGAGACCCGCGGTTGGGTGATTAAACCCCAACTTTGGGTAGACCAGTGGCACAAGCTCCACCCGGTCAAGCCAGCGCAATGCGTGGCTGAAGCTATCGACGCGCCGGTGCGTACGGTGGAGAAGTGGTTCTCCGGTGAGGCCAAGCCGTCGCTGGACTACGTAGGGCCGATCCTCAACCGATACGGGTTGGCGTTCGTAGTCGGCGCCATGGCCGCGCCTCTGCCCTGGCTCGACGACCTCGCCCGCGAGGACCGCAAGCGCAAGCTCCTGGCCGAGCGGCAGGCGATCGACGCCATGCTCGCCGAGGATTGGCAGCGGAGGGCCGGCACGTGAGGCCGCTTGCCTTCCACTGGCACCGTTTCCGCGAGTGGGTCGACGACCTCGGAGCCGCGCGCGCTTTTGCTCGCGTCCGCCGGGATCACGCGCTCGCACGGCGCCTGTTCGCCAGCGCCCGCCGCCACGGCGCCGCGGCCGATGCGATCTGCCCGCCGGCCGGCCCAGGCGGTGAGCCGCCGCCCGAGGCCGCCCCGCCCGAGTGGGACGCGCGCCTCGAAGCCCGCGGCGGCCACAGCCGCCCGCATCCCCCCGTCGGCGTTCCGGGCTCGCCGCCCGGCCGCTGCACATCCTGAGGAGCCAGCTATGGACCGTTTCAGCTTCAGCCTGGGCCAAGAGGTCCGCCTCGTCCGCAGCGGCGAGGCGGGCGTCGTCGTTGGCCGCGCCGAGTACACCGATGCCGCGCCCTCGTACTTCGTGCGCTACGCGGCTGCTGACGGCCGCCTCGACGAGCGCTGGTGGGCGCAGTCCGCCCTGGAGGCGGCTGACGCCGGTTCGCTCTGCGCCTCGCAAGCCTGACTGCCCCATCCGGACCGCGCGTCCGGCCATCCCGAGCCCTGAGGCCCCTTCGTGCGCACCGCTCTCCTCGCCCTCGCCGCCTGCCTGCTGTCCGGTACCGCCGCCCTCGCGGCCGAGCCCCCGGCCTTCCGTCTGTGCACTGGCTCCGAATCCGGCAACTACTTCCGCGCCGGCCACATCCTGAAGAGCAAGGCCGGGGGCCTGAAGATCGAGGTCGTCCCGACCCAGGGCTCGCTCGACAACCTGGACAAGCTCTCGTCCGGGCAATGCGACGGCGCCTTCGTCCAGTCCGACGCGCTGCTGGTCTACAGCTCGAAGAACGCGGCCGCGCTCTCCACGATCGAGCGGGCGGGCGTGCTCTACCAAGAGCAGGTCCACCTCCTGTGCAACCGGGCGGCGGGCATCGCCCGCATCACGGACCTCGGCAAGGCGACCACGGTGGCGGTGGGGCCCGACGGCTCGGGCGGACGCACCACGTGGGACGCCTTCGCGCTCGCAGACAAGAAGCGCTTCGGGCCGGTGAACGTCGACACCCGCTCGGGCGTGCGGGCACTCTCGGCCGTGGCCGACGGCAGCCAGGTGCAGTGCGCCCTGTGGGTCGGCGCGCTCAACGCGTCCTTCATCAAGAACGACGCGCAGGCCCAGGGCGATCGCGTGGTGCTGGTCCGCTCCGACGACCGGGAGATGGTCGGCTCGGCCAAGGACGCCCGCGGCCAGCCGGTCTACGGCTACGGCGAGATCCCGGCCGGCACGTACCCGCGCATCCAGCCGGGCGGCCTCGTGTTCGGCACCAAGGCGCTCGACACCATCGCGGTCGACGCCCTGTTCGTCACCGCTCTGCCCTGGGTGAACGCCAACGAGCGCCCCTACGATCAGCTGCTGCGGGCCTTCACGGCCGCCAAGCCGCAGATCCAGGCGATCGCGCAGCCGCAGAACTGACGCGATGGCCGCCCGCTCCCTCTCCCTCTGGCTCCTGGTCGCGGTCGTCGTGGTGACCGCGATCATGGTCCATCCGAGCTTCGCCGCGCTGCTCACGGCGCCGGTCCAGCTCGGGCTTCTCATCGCCCTGCGGTGGCAGGCGCGGCGCGAGGGCCGGGCGGCCGAGAAGGCCCTGCGCGTGCCGCTGCGGCGGGGGTTCGTCTGATGTCGGCCCGTTCGCCCATGCCTGGCCTGACGTCGGCATGAATCCCGGGCGCGCCATGCCGCGCGCCGTTCCCACTCGTAATCCCAATCCGGATCAGGGCTCGTTCATGCGTGAGCTGTCGCGGTGGAAGCCGAGCGACATCGCTGTGTCGGCGCGCCCCCTGTTGGAGCAGGAGCAGGAGCTCGCCCGCACGCGCATTTCTCAGAGCGGCAAGGGCGTGAAAATTTCACGACCTTCCTTGGCGATGGACCGGGCCGCGGAGCGGTACGGGATCACCGGCCGGACCCTGCGCAAGATCTTCGACGTCGCCGAAGCCGCGGCGGCCGACCCCGACCGCTTCGGCCACCTCGTGGCGATGATGGACAAGGCCGGCGGCCCGGATTCGGCGCGCAAGGAGCTGAACCGGATCCTCGATGAGCAGCGCGTCCTGTCGCTCGCTCCCGTCGCCGGTCGCTTCCGCACCCTCGTGGTCGACCCGCCGTGGGGTGAGGACAACATCTCCCGAGCGGCCGGGCACGACTATGCGACGATGCCGCTCGACGAGATTCGCGCGATGCCGGTCGCGGACTGGGCCGAGGAGAACTGCCACCTCTATCTTTGGGCGACGAACAACACGCTCGGGCTGGCCTTCGAGCTGATCGCGGGCTGGGGCTTCGCCTACAAGACGGTTCACACCTGGACGAAGTCGACGATCGGGCTGGGTCGCTACTTCCGCAACAGCACCGAGCATGTGCTCTTCGCGGTGCGCGGTGAGCTGCGGACGTTGCGGCCGGCCCGCTCGGTCCGGACCGATCACGACTGGCCGGTGGGCGCGAACAGCGAGAAGCCGGAAGATTTCTACAATCTAGTCCGCGCGTGCAGCTACCCGCCCTACGGCGAGGCCTTCCAGCGGCTCGCCCGGCCGGACTTCACGAATCTGTACGCCGCCCCACCAGCGATGAGCGAGGCGGCCGAATGAGCGCGAATCCGCATCGCCGCGGTCTGCTCGCCCTGCTCGGCGCCGGATCCGCCGCCATGGCCGCCAGCAGCGTCCCTGCCACCGGTCGGATCCTCGGCGCCCTGCGTCCGGGATTTGCCGGTGATTTGCGCGGTGCCGAGCTGGCGCGGCTCGCGAGCGTCGGCGCGCGAATCGAACGCGTAGCTCCGCTCGACTTGGCTGCCTCCCCGCACTTGGCGAGGCTGACCGCGGCGCTCGATTCGAATCCCGCCAGCATCCCGAAGCAACAGACCGCCGAGGCCCGCGCGATCGCCGCCCTGGCGCTCGCCTACCCGCCCGAGATCGCGGCCTACCGATCCTTCGGCGCCCCGATGCGCCGCCGGCTCTACGCCGAGCTGCTGACGCGCGAATCCGTGCGCCTCACGGCTGCGGGCGTACCACCGCCGATGCCACCGGCATCGCCCGGACCGGACGCCTAGCGTGGCGCCCGGGAGCAGGCCGCAAAGCGGCCCCGACTCCCGAAAGACTCGGACTCCATCCCGATTCCTGGCCTCTCCCGGCCACCCCTCCGCCTGCGCGCGGCAAACCTTTCGAGGTCATCGATGAGCACGCCCACCACCAAAGTGGTGATGTCGGCCGGAAACCCGACGGGCCGGAAGCTCGAGGAGCTGCTGGCCGACATCGTCCAGGACCTGCGCATCAAGAACGACGCGCTGGCGGGCGACACCTCGCCGACCTCCCGCGCGATCCTGCTCAACAACCTCGGCATCATCGACTGCCTGGCGCTGGCCGGCGCGCGCCAGAGCGACACGCTTCGGCGGCTCGACCTCCTCGGCCCCGATCAGGGCCCGGGCGGCACGCCGCGCATCGGCACCGACGCGGCCGCCGCGCCCGCGATCCCCACGCCCGCCACCGGCGTCGACCCAGCGCTCGCCGCGGCCGCGCCGGCTATGCCGTCCCCGCAGGCCTGACCCGTGGGCCTTTCCTCTCTCTCCCCGTTCGGACGCGGTCGCCCGTCCATGCGGGCGCTCCTCGGCGACCTAACAGGCAAGTACATGTCCATCGAAGCGTCACTCATGCGGATCGAGCAGCAGAACGCCCTCATCACGGACGTCCTGACCGGGGTGTTCAAGACGCAGAACACCCACAGCGACATGCTGAAGACGCTGGCCGCGGCCGCGCCCGGTGCGATCGACACCACCGCGCTCGACGCCTCGATCGCCGAGACGGATGCCAAGCTCGCCGCCCTGACGCAGCCGGCCGCCGGCGCTGCCGCGACTGGCGGCGCCCCGCAGCAGCCCGACCCCGCGACCGGGACGGCCGCGGCCGGCGCCGAGCCCGCTCCCACGAGCGCCCAGCAGCCCGACGCGCCCGCCGGCGCCTCGACCACCGCCTGACCCGGGAGCGCTGACGCCATGATTCCGCAGCTCTGGCCCCGGCCCCGCGGTCCCCCGCGCCAGGCCCCATAGATCCTCGCGCGCCCTGCGTCAGGTCCCCGCCTCGTGCCCGACTGATGCCGCCCGGTCCGGACGAGATCCGGCCTTCCGCAGGTCCTGAGCTGCCGCCTCCAGACGCCGTCCCTTTCGGCGGGGGCTGACGGCTCGGTCTGCGCCGCGGGATCCACCACCCGCCACACCGCCCGACCGGCCTTCGCGAGAAGCGATTCAGCCGACGGGTCTTCGCGTGCCCGGAGCCGGACAGGCTTCGCGGCCAAGCGCTCCAGTTTTGCCTGAAGAAGGCGCCCGCCATGACGATCATCCGCAGACGCCACACCAAGAACTTCACCGTCATCGGCAACGAGGTGTTCTCCGACGAACGGCTGGAGCTCGATGCGCTCGGGCTGCTCTGCTACCTGCGCTCGCGCCCGCACGACTGGAACATATCCACCGAGCATCTGCGCCGCCGGTTCGGCTGCGGCCCGGAGAAGATGCAGCGCCTGATGCGCGAGCTGATCGCCGTCGGATGGATCCAGCGTCACGAGCTGCCACGTGGCCCGCGCGGGATCTACGGCGGCTTCGAGTACGTCGTCCTGGACGAGCCAGACCTCGCCTCGGACGACCAGAACGCAGCGGAAACACAGGTCTCACGGGAAGCGGAAAAACCGACTCCCGTGCCGGAGTCGGTTCAGCCGACTCCCGGTGAACCGTGCACGGCTGAACCGGAGTCGGTCGAACCGGAGTCGGCAAACCCGACCGCCTACTTAGAACTAGATTCTACCAAGGGATTCTCCCCCCTTTATCCCCCCGCCAGCGGGGGGACGCGCCCGCTGGATGAAGATCGGATCTCCGAACAGGAGGCCTGGATCGGGAATCGGCCCGAACGAGGAACCGAGCGTCGGCCACGACTGTCGCAGGGCTGCCGGGGTGCAGCGCCGCCTCCGGTGCCGCCGGAGATCGCCGCCCGATTCGAGCGGCTCTGGGCGGCCTATCCCGAGAGCGGGCGGCTCGCCGCGGACCGACCCCGGGCGGTGGCGCTGTTCGCCGCGCTGGACCCTGCCGATCAAGAGCGGGCGATTCACGCCGCCTCCGCCGAGGCTCGGACCCGTGCCCGGCATCGCAGCCAAGCCCGGGCTCTGCACCGATGGTTCGAGCGCGGTCTCTGGCGCAACGGCGCCCCCGCGTCCGGCGGCGTCGGGTCAGCAGGGACGACGGCCGCGTCGGGAATAGCCGCCGCCGACCCGTTCGCCGTCCGCAATGCCGCTGGCATGGACCAGGCTCGCCGCGGCCAGTGGCCGGGCGGCTGCACCCACTTCGTGCTCGCTGATTCCGACGAAGGCGCGGCCTGGGAAGCCTACTTCGCGGAGCGCGCCGTCAAGCCCCGGTGGATGTCGATGCCGGGCGGGCTCGGCGCCTACATGCCGGCGCCGTTCCCGCCGGCGACCGCGGCAGCATGACGCTCGGCGCTCCCGGCAATCTCAACCCACAGGAGAGTACCCATGTCCGACGCCCACGACCCGATCCTCAACCACACCGCCGGCATCGTGGCGGCCTACGTCAGCCACAACACGATCTGGCCGCAGGACCTGACCGGCTTGATCGACACTGTCCACGGTGCGCTCCGCGACCTGGCGCAGGGACCGACGGTACCGGTGGCGACCGTGCAGCCCGACGTCGACTGGCCGAGCGCGGCCCAGATCCGCAAGTCGGTCCGTCCGGACGGGATCGTCAGCTTCATCGACGGCAAGACCTACAAGACGCTCAAGCGCCACCTGACCAGCCACGGGCTGGACCCGCGGGCCTACCGCGACCGCTACGGCCTGCCGGCCGATTACCCGATGGTCGCTCTGGCTTACGCCGAGCAACTCTCCCCCCTCGCAAAGGCGATCGGCCTCGGTGTGCCTGGCGGGCAGGCAAAGCGGCAGGCGGCGGAGTAGTGTGATGGCCGACGACTTCATCCGCACGTCGACCTTCGCGCATAGCTTTGCGACCGTAGCCTCGCGGAGAAGGAAGCGTGGATGATGTTCGGCAACGCCGACATCATGCCCAGGGCGGGCGCCATCGGCGCCCATCCGAGGGCAGGGACGCTTGTACGAGCTACTGCGAAGGCCAAGGCTTGGTATGCGGCGGCGATCACTTAACGGGAAAATCCGTCCAATATGCAGACCGGACGTCCGAGATGAGGGGCTTCATGCCCGTCCGCTTCTTGAGCATGGACGCATTAAAGCGAAATTGGCCGAGGGACCGGCTCACGACCCATTGCGAGCGGCGCTCAAAGTCAAGCTAAAGCGCCAATCGTCGCGCTGTGGAATACGTCCCTTAAGATGGTTTGATGCATCCGCGTACAGCTTAAAACAGAGTAGCAAGATAGTTCAATTGTCGGCTCCCTGCGCTGCATTCCTTTAACTTTGGCTTAAATAGCACGCTTGCACACCTATCTAGGATCAAGTTCCAGCCTCTGACCTATAACGGCCCCCGCGAAAACCAACAAATCCAACGTGTAACGTCGCCCCAATCGGTAAGGTTCTTGAGATAATCGAAATAACCATTCCATCCTTAACTTCTGCACGAAAAGGGGCGCCCGTGCCACGGCATTTGCTTCGAAATCAAACAGTGCGCCAACGCCAATGAAAAGACAGGCACGCATCTTAGGTGCGTAATCCCGGATCCATTTTTCCTGTGCGGTATTGCCGAGAGCCACGAGCACAATATTGGCGCCACTCTCGTTGATACGAGCGATAAGCTCATCTGGTGCGCCCGACCATCCATAGCCGTCTTGTACACCAACGATTTGAACGCCCAAGCGATCTCGGAAGGAATGGGCGGCTTTAGCAACAATCGACGGTCGCGCGCCGAACAGGAAGACCTTCGCTCTTGAACCCGCCTTAACTAAGAGCGCCGGCGTGAAGTCAGTGCCGGTTAGATTTTCTGGAAACGGCGCGCCGTAGAGCAGCCGCGAAGCCAGGTCGACCCCTATTCCATCATTCAGAACAATGAAGTCTTCGATAAGGCTGGCACTCTTCCGACGGTGGAGTAGAGTTAGCAAGTTGCTATTTGCGAAACAAACCGATGCTTTAGAACCCTGTTCGAGTCTATCCAGCAGCCATGCGATCATGCAATCCCGGCTTGTGACGCAGATTTGAACTTGCAGGATGGTTCGGACCAGAAAGGGGACGCGCTCATCGACGAATGCGATCACAAAAATGCTCCTCAAGGTGTTATCGGTAATCAGCCAATGTTCCGTGAAACAATGATTCGAATAGCATAGGCGGCTGCGGTCCATCTTTTGCAAGATCGCAATTCCGCCTATGGAACTTTCATCAAAAGGGCCAATTTCCAAAACGATGTAGCGCGTCGAGGAGGAATAAGACAAGCCATGAACCTTCAGATTAGCTCGCGAGCTTGACTTTCGAAGCCACTGGCTCAATCAATGCGAACGATCAATAATTATATAAGAACCCTCTACGGATCCATCGACTCAACATTGCTGGACCACCTATAACATCAGGAAATAATAACTCATAATATCGTGTCAACCTTTCGCCCACGTCAAATAAACGAAATAGAGCTTCACCGCCCTGCAATCATATATCGTTTGGTGCAGAATGGGCATGGTTCCTGCAGAGATCGTGGCTGACTCGCTTTCGGTGGGTATTGCAAGGCTCCAACTTGATGAGCGTTGAAAAAATCAGAGATCACTCGCCGACGTTTGCGGTCCCTATGCATATTGTCCGGCCGGTGTTCCCATCCCTCGAGAGCTTCGCTGAAGCCTTTCGTGAAACGCTTATCGGTGGTTCAGTCACGAATGGAGCTCGCTGGGTTTGCGAGTTCGAGCGTCAGCTTAGCGCTTTCCTCAATGTTCCAACGCTCACCTTCTGCAACGGACAAACGGCACTCCTCTCGATGCTGCGCGCCGCCGGTGTCCAAGGTGGGGAGGTCATTGTCCCTTCATTCACATTCGTAGCTACCCCAAACGCCGTGCGATGGTGTGGCGCCGAGCCGGTGTTCGCGGACGTCAATAAAGATGGCTTAACAATAGATCCAGAGGACGTTGAGCGAAAGATTACATCAAGAACTGTCGCTATTCTTGGTGTCGATGCGTACGGGGTGGCTTGCGACTATGGAGCCCTAGAAGAGATAGGACGTCGAAAAAACATCAAGGTGCTATTCGATAGTGCGGCAGCCTTCGGCACTTTAGTAAGCGAACGGCAAATAGGCGGGTTTGGCGATGCCCAGATCTTCAGCTTTCATGCAACAAAATCGTTCACAACTATGGAAGGTGGTTGCCTGTGCTCGCACGATCCAGTGCTGCTAGATCGGGCCATAGCCATCAGGAACTTCGGACAGATTGCAGGCGGCGATTGTGCCGAACCGGGGTTGAACGGAAAGCTCACAGAGGTGTGTGCCTTGATTGGACTCGAACAGTTAAAGGGGTTCGAGGCCGCGAGCCAAATGCGCCGCCGAGCGGTCGCGCAAATGCAGGAGGGACTCGGCCGCATTGATGGGCTTACGATTGCTCGGGCGCCGTTCGGCCAAAATCCGATCTGGCTATACCTCCCAGTTTTTGTAGATGGTACAGTTTTTGGCCTCGATCGAGATGCACTTGCGGTTGCCCTGCAGTGCGAAAATCTATTTGTCCGCAAATATTATTGCCCGCCGTGCCATAAGATGTCAGCTTATATAAGCGAAGGCGGGCGTTTGCCTTATACTGAAAAACTCGCTGATATGGTTCTCGCGCTCCCTGTTTTCAACGACATGACTAGTGCGGAATGTGAAAAGATAGTTGAGTCTTTCTTAGCGGTAAAATCGAGGCTTTGAGTCAGAACGGCGTTTAATGCCCGTCCAATCAACTTTCATTGCCTCGCACCGAAAATGAGCCTGGCCGCGATGCAGAGCTATTGTAATTCAAAACTATGCAGGCCGTCCGTACCGTGACTAGTCAGCCAACATTCGGATCATCCTTGCAAATCAAAAGACGATGGCGGAAATGAAAATTGCCACGCAGAAAATCCTGGTCGCGGGTGCAGGTGGCTACCTAGGCATCCCGACCTGTCTCGCTTTGCTTGGTGAAGGCTATGAAGTAGTCGCTCTCGACCGCTACTATTTCGGACGAAATAAAATGTCCGTTGCAGCGGGTCACCAAAAACTATCTATAATCGACGCGGATATTAGAACATTTGATAGCCTTTATCTGAAAGGAGTGCACACAGTTATAGATTTATCTGGATTAAGTAACGACTCTTCTGCTGAATTAAATGAAGAAATCACAAAGTCGATCAACTGCACAGGCGGGAAACGCTTGGCATGCCTGGCTAAGGAAGCTGGGGTGACGCGTTATATTTATGCAAGCTCCGGATCAGTATACGGATCGCAATACAATAATGTGCTCTCGGAAGAGTCCGATTGTAATCCGGTAACGCTTTACTCGCGCTGCAAGCTCGAAGTTGAAAATTATCTCATCAAAATTGCGTCCCATCATTTTCAACCTATAATATTCCGCATCTCAACGGTGTTTGGTGTCGCCACCCGCATGCGATTTGATTTGGTAGTCAACCTGATGTCGCTGCTCGCCTGGAAGGATGGGGTCATCCGGATCAACGGCTCTGGAGATCAATGGCGTCCCATAATCCATGTCAATGATGTAGTCAGGGCGTTTGTGCTTGGCATACAATGCCATCACTCATCTGCCCCAAATCAAATATTCAATCTTGGGTGCTCGTCGATGAATTATCAGATAAAAGATATTGCTGACATGGTTTTGAGATGCTTTCCACGGGCGGGTATCGAGCGACTGTTGGATGCCCAAGATGGTATGAGTTATCAGTTGTCATTTTCTAAGATTGCAAAATTTCTAGGGTTTGAAGCTGTGCTATCTCTGAGCGAGGGAATACACGAAGTTCAAGACGCACTCGCCCGTGGTTATATTAGTGGGGTTGATCCAACGAGCTACACCTCACAATGGTATCGTACCCTCCCGAATTTTTCTGCCGCGCCGTCGGAATGTAAGAGTATTATTACATAAATTCGATCTCCTTAATTTGTCAAATGTAGCCGAAATACGTCGAAATCTTTACGACTGATATCTGGATGGACGCTATGTACACTGGGAAGTTCAATGCCATTGCGAAACGCCTTTTGGATGTCGTTCTGGCTATTGCAGCGCTCCTCTTGTTGTGGCCGCTCTTCGTAGTCGTAACCATTGTCATCAAGGTCGAAACTAGAGGGCCTGTAGTTTTTAAGCAATTGCGTGGTGGACGTGGAGGCGTCCCCGTGGGTATTTACAAATTTCGGACAATGAACACGATCAATGGTGCACTTGAAAATTCAAATACGCAAAAAAATGACGTGCGTGTGACCAAATTTGGTAGGATTTTACGCAGGTTGAACATCGATGAACTTCCTCAGCTTTTTAATGTCATTAGGGGGGAGATGTCGCTAGTGGGACCTAGGCCCCATGTGCTTGCCGAAGACGAGTTCTTTTCGGTTCACATTCAGGACTATAGCGCGCGGTATCGTGTCAGGCCGGGAATCACAGGTTGGGCTCAGGTAAATGGGCTAAGAGGACCAGCCGAAGAAATTGAGACCATGCGCCGACGCTTAGCGTTTGATCTAGAGTATATCGAGCAGCAGACGCTTAGGCTTGATTTGAAGATTATTTTATGGACTTTATGCTCTCCGAAGGCCTTCCTGAATGCCTATTAGTCCAGCGATATCATTCTGGCTTCACCAGCTCAATGTCATTGTCACAAAGCTGAAAGTCCTCTTCAATTTACTAAATTGACTTCAGTTTCCCGCGCCGGGTTGCTGTTGCCGGAGAACTGATTTGAATTTCGAGTTGGAGAAGCTTGTTCCGCGGTCTGTTGGCCGGATCGGCTCCGAAGCAGGTATTGGCGATGCGTGGATAAAGGCTCTCTCGCGGGGCAACCGTACTCCGGGTCGGCCTCCTCAACTCTCTCGGGATCATTAGGTACAAGGCGGGGAGGATCTGAACAGAGGGGCCCTGCGAGGCCTCTTCCTGTTTCCGTCTGCTGCAGAACACCGCCGCCGCTTGTTGTCGCGACGGCCACGCTTTCGTGAGCGGGACCATGGTAGGAACGCGAAGCGGCGCTTTGGGGCGCCTCTCCGCGTTCGATGCTCGCCCGTCCGGAAGGTCCCGATCCTCCTCGTGAGCCTTGGACCTGCGCCGACGTCGAGCACTGGTTGAAGACCGCATCTCAGGCGATGCCTTACACCCCGATCTGCAGGCCGCGCATCTCAAGCGGAACTGAGGAACTGGCGAACGGTTGGCGGATCGTAAGCATCATCCGACGGTGGACGCCATGCGGGCTCTCTTCCCGGCAGCTCTCCTGCTCGCGGCCTCGGGCCCGGCACTGGCGCAGAGCACGACCGGGACCAACTCACCCTCGATCGCCAGCGTCAGCGTTGCACCGGCCACGCCGGGCACGGTCGGTCTATCGAGCGCATCGGTCGAGCCGACAGGCTCGATCGCGAATGCCGGTGGTTTAAGCGGCAGCAGCTATCCATCGATCTCAAGCCTCACGGGGGGCATCACCAATGCGGGCGCCCTGAGCTTCGGCGGCGGCGGATCGGGCGGCGGCTCTGTACCGACCCCAGCCGGTAGCTCATCGTCGACGCCCAGCCCCGCTGGTTCCCTCTCGACCGTCAGCACCGGCCTGAACGTCTCGGGTCTCACAAGCTTGTCTACGACGGGCAGCCAAACGCTCGGATTGACGGGCGGTACCAGCAGCGGCGTCGGTAAATCGGGGAGTCTCTCGGCATCGAGCACGGCCTCCACGGCGAACGCAGCGGTAAATGGCGTCGAGGCGGCGCAAGAGGCTTATCAGACTGCGTTGGGTGGATCGGGTGCGGGTATCGCCGGCGGGTCGGGCTCGAGCGGGAGTTCCTCCAGCGGCACTGCGTCGGCATTCAATTCAGGGACCTCCTCAAACTCGACGACCCTCACGGAACGCGCCTCCACCACTGTGCAATCGACGACGGGCGGCGGTTCGACGGGCGGCGCGGCAATCGCAAGTAACTCGACCGCGTTCACAGAGCAGGCCGCAAACGCGGCCCGAGCGACCACGACGACCGCAGCGGGCGGTGGATCGACCGGAGGGGCCGGCATTTCAGGTGCGGCATCAAACAGCCCGACCGACGCCTGTAGTCAGGCGTTTGGAGCGACGTGCGAGAGCACCGGCATCTACTGAGCACGACACGATCTGCTTCGTCCGAGCGGATATAGAACTTCATGGGGATTGCGACGAACTTCGATCGTCGCCTGCCGTGATGGCGCCTTGGCATCCGTCAAGCTGATCTCAGTCTCGCCGCGGGCGCCGCAGCGTAAATGCCTCGAAGGGTGCCAGCTCGCCATCAGGGCCAACGACGTCGTAATAGGTGACCCTCATCGTGGTCTCAGCACCGGGTCCAGCGCCCGGATCGACCTCGAATGCCGCAAAGCCGTAGGAATGCGCAGCATTGCGTACTGCTGACCAAGGCGCATCCTCCGTGACGTAGACGGATGGCCGCCGGCCCGTCGTCGGGTCCAGCGGGCCGACCGAGACGATCACTCGGCACCGCGGCGGGTCGAAGAAGCTCCCGTTCGTCGGCGCCGACGTGCCCCCGCCACCGATCACCATGTGCACCGTGCCCTTCGTGGTGTCGATCACATCAAGGGCGGTCGCCTGCGGTGTTGGAGTCAGCGTCCGGTTGGCTTCTTGCCCCCTGATCGGGTGCGAGCGCTCGTAGTGGTGCTCGTGCCCGCAGACCACGAGATCGACGTTGTACTTGTCGAACAGCGGCACCCATTCCTCGCGGATGCCGAGATCCGCGCCGTTGGACCTTTCGGCCGTGGAGATCGCGACCTGGTGCATGCAGACGACAATCCAGTCGATGCCGCGATCGGCGCGGGTGGCGGCCAGCTCGCCCTCCAGCCACGACTTCTGAGCGCCCGCCGAGTAGCCTCGGACGTAGGAGTCGCCGCCGTCCTGGTAGGTGACGTCGTCGTTGGCGATACTGATCACGCGGACGGACCCGGCCGTGAAGGCGTACCAGAGGCCGCGGGTGACATCGGTCTGCCCCGTCGCGGTCGGCACGGAGAAGAAGGTTTGGTAGGCCTTGTAGCCAATCGGCCCATTGCCGAGCTCGTTCTCGTGATTTCCGGGCGAGGGCATCCAGGGCCGGTTTCGGGCGCTGCGGGTGTTGTTCGCCCAGAAATCCCACCACGTCCGGATGCGGTCATGCGCTAGGTTGGCGTAGCACAGGTCACCGTTGAACAGGTGGAACAACGGCCGCAGCCGCTCGACGCCGAGCGCCGTGTCGCCCGCCGCTGGCGAGCCGAGATTGTCGTTGATGAACAGCGGCACCCGAAGCGTTGACCCAGCCAGCTTGTCGATTTGCCGACCTAGCGTCGGCGTTCCCTGGTCGCCGAAGCTGGTGAACGTGAAGGCTGCACGCCCGCGCGGCGCGGTCCGGAAGGTTCCGAATTCCGGAGCGGCGCCCTCGTGCGCGGCAGCGTACATGTAGGCGGTGTCGGGCTCCAATCCTGCGAGCTTCGCGTGGTAGGCGTGAACAGTTCGCCTCGATTTGCCGTCGACGTACTCGCTCGACGCGGCGTCTGCGGTTTGCTCAAGCCGACCGTCGAGGCGGCCGAGCAACACGCGTGGCGTTGAGACGGGCAACAGCGTGTGCCACGACACGGTGACCTCGCTGGCAGCGTCGGCACCGAACTGCAGGTGCAGCCCAGAGACGGTCGGCGTTCCAGGCTGCCCTGACGGCGCGCCCGATAGCGCAGATTGGCTCGCGGGTGCGGCGCCGATGTCCGACGACACGAGGAGGCCGGGTGCGAGGCCTGCAGCGGCTAGCAGCTTTCGGCGGCTCACCTCCATGTCCATTCCCTTGTGCTCGCCGGCCATTGTCGAACCTACCTGGTATAATCTGCCGAAGAGGGTCGGCTATCGCATGTGGATGACGGTCCGTTGAGTCTACCTTGAGCTCTGGGTTCGGCGGCTCCCCGTCGCCCATGGGGCGGTAAAGACACTCTCGATGCGGATGGGCGGAAGGCCGTTTCGCACGCTCGCCGCGTTCTGGCAGCGAACCAGACGGATCCAGACCATGATGACCCGTGCGCCACGCTTTCCTGATCAGGAACATGGTAGGAACGGGCAGCGGCGGTATGGGCCGCGTTCCCGCACCCGATGCCCGCCCTCCGCAAAGGCTCAAGCCCCCCACCGAACGATCGTGACTGGGATGCCAGGGCTGTCGAGTATTGGCTGCTCAGCCCCATGCGGCGGTTGCGCGATGGTGTCGACATCCTGGCGGCGCCCGGCAACCGGCTGATGGCTGCCGACTCGTCGATCGCCAGCGCCCCGTTCGACATCCTCGCCTTCGCACGCACTGTGTTGGGCGAGGATACGCCAGAACTAAAAGCCGTCATCACATGGGCGCGCATCCGCGCTGACGGCCGCGACATCGAAGCCTCGATCGCCGAGTGGTGCGATGCCTGGGGCTGGAACGAGCGCACCTTCCACCTGCGTCGCAAGCGCGCCTGCGAGAAGATTGCGAAAGCGAAGAACTCGGTCGACCACGAAAATAGAAAGCGTGGCGGCGATGCATCTTGACAGCTTCATTGACGGCGCCGGACCACGGTGACGTCGCCGCTTTGTATCGAACCGGCACAGCATTGGGGACCACCGTGCCGGCAACGACGACGAGCACCACCCAGGGCGCCCCCAAGCGCCGCAAGATGACGATCGAGGATGCGCTGCGCTGGGCGATCCGCGACGAGCTGCCGAAGCGCCGGGAGGACACCCCGATCCGCGGGCCACAGTGCGCGTCCGACCCAGTCTGGCGCATGGTCGCCATGGGCGGTCGGGTCGACAACTGGTCCCGCGAGCCCGGCATGCCGCCGGCCATGGGCGATCCCCATCCGGACGCCATCACGGTCGAGGCGCACATCCAGGTCCTGAGCGAGACGCTGCAGAAGGCGGCGGCCGGCTCGGCCACCTGCCCGCTCGACCTCACGCCCTATCCCATCCAGTTCCACCTGCGCGGCAAGGCCGACGTTGGTGTGATGACTTCCGCCGCGATGTACGCGACGCCCTCCTGGCTCGTGACGGCCGCGATCCGCAGGCCGCCCGAGGCCTGCGGCGGCATCGAGATCGAGCCGGTAAAGTCGGCGAACGGCAAGATCACGCTCTGGCGGACGATCCATACGCCCTGCGGCGAGGGGCCGGACGGCAAGCCGTGGTTCACGAGCCACGACGAGGTCGCGACCTCGAAGGGCGACAGCCGCGATACCGGCCTGTTCTGCAAGCTGAATTACACCCGTACCGGGATCGAGATCCTTGAGGAGCAGCTGCGCTACGCCTACTGGCACGCGGCGCTCGTCTACCTTGTGCCGGCGCTGCAATTCCTCACGAGCATCGAGGTCCTGCCGCCGAAGGCGCCGATCGCGCCTTGGCTGGAGCGGGAGGAAGAGGAGCGAGCCCCGCTGCTGAACCTGCGGCCTCGCCGACACATCGAGAGCGATCGCCGGGTGGCCGGACGTCGTGCAGCGCCGCTACGGGCTTCGCCGGTCCGGAAGATCGACCCACGAGACTGGACGCCGCCGAGCGAGCGGCAAGCCTGAACAGGCCACATCAAGCACTACGCAGCTGCGGAAAGTTCCATGCTGCGCTTGCTCGGCTCCAGGCCGAGCTTCGCCGCTAAGACACTGAGCAGAGGCCTGGCGAACACTGATATTGGCCCTCGCCCGAACCGGGCATCGAACTATCGAGACATCCCATGTCCACCCTCATCCGCGCCGGCCTCTCGCTCGGCGCCGTTGCAACTTATTTCGGCCTGTCCCGCCTCGCCACCATCGAGGCCGGAATGGTGGCCGGCCGCACCGCCGTCGAACAGCTATCCGACACCGACTTCGCCCCGCTTAAGACGAGTGCGACCGCCGACTTGGCGAGCGGATCTTCGATGCCGTTCCTCGCGCTACTCGCGGTGCTCGCCCTCATCTGGCTTGTTCCCAGCCGACGCGCGCCGCTGGCTGCGGTGCTGCTCGGCCTCGGCGTCGTGGCCGCGCCCGAGCCCTCGCGCGCCTACTTCAGCAAGTACGACTACGGCGAGTACATCGAGATCCTGCCGAACCAGTCGGCCTTCATGATCCCGGAGAGCGGGGACACGAAGACCAGCCAAGCCCAGTTCGGCTCGGAGCGGTTCCTCACCGAGAGCAAGGTCGCAGCCAAGCGCGTGCAGATCCCGCACACGAAGCTGCCGAACACCGGTACGCTGTCGGACTACTACGTGCCAGCCGCCCGCCTGATCATCGTCGACCGCACGCCGGTATCACGCGAATGGACGACCTCGGCCAGCCGCGGCACGTCGAGCACGGATCAGGGCTTCCGGTTTGAGACCGCCGACTCGATCGGGCTCTCGACCTCAGTCGTCATCTCAGCCTTCGTGAAGGAAGAGGACGCGGCCAAGTTCCTGTACTGGTTCGGTACGAAGCCCGCCGCCCAAGATACGGACGAAGCGCGCTTCGCCTCGGTGCTGTACGGCCGCTCGCTCGCCGAGGTGGTCGACGGCAACGTCCACCGCACGGTTCAGGCGGCGCTCGCGCGCGAGTTCAGCCGCCGCTCGACCGATGACGCGATCCACCAGAAGGCTGAGATCATGGCGGCCGTCGAGAAGGCGGTGATCGACCAGTTTGCGCCGATGGGCGTCACAGTCACGACGCTGGGTTTCGCCGACGAGCTGAGCTTCTCAAACGCGGCAATCCAGGCGGCGATCGACGACACGTTCATGGCCAACAAGCGGGCTCAGGCGGCCCAGGCGCAGCTCGCCACGCTGCCGATCCAGGAGCGGATCCTCGACATGGAGATCCGCCGCTCGGACGCGCAGGCACGTCAGACGCTGGCCGGTCGCTGGAATGGCAGCGCGTCCGGTTTCCTGCCGTCCTGGATCGTGATCCCAAGTGACATCGTCGGGACCATCAAGGGCTGGTTCGGTGGCGGCGAGCCGAAGCCTGCGATGCCGGCCCTAGCACCCGCCAAGGGCTGAGCTAACGCGCGAGTCGCCGTGTGGCAAAGGTTGCTTGCCACGATGGTACTGTCACCGGTTCGAGAGATCGCCTCACGGGCCTGGACACCGCCGAGCGACAATAAACGCGGAAAGCCACTTAAGTGCCGATGCTTGGTGCTTTGTGAGGAGGGTCTGCTTCCGACCCCGAGCCGAAGTTGCCGGACGGGCGACGAATGGCCGCTTTCGGGAAGTGGCGAAAGCTGTCCGCGTGACTGAGATGGGTCGGAAGCCGGCCCAACTATGGGTACCATCCGTCAGATTTTGACCACTAGCTTGTCGTCTGTCGCTCGGTCGTCCCCGCAGACGCTACAGCCGTCATCGCGGCCGGCTGCGGCTATCGCCTGCCGCGTCATGGCGGCCTGCTGCGGGTTCACGCGGTCCAGCGCGTTGAACCACTCGGGGGTGTGCGGCTTCAGGTCGGTCATGCTGTTCAATGCGTGTCCGGACGTTCGGACCCATGTGCGTCCAGTACTCAGCATGGACCTTTTCCCCGGTACGGGGCTTTCAGAGGATGGCCCAGACCGATGCATCGTCAGCACCTTACGCCCTCGTCGTTGACGATGATGGCTTGATCCGCATGGATGCTCTGGACATCCTAGAGGAGGCAGGGTTCCGTACTTTAGAGGCGTGCGATGGCGATGCGGCCATGGAGGTGCTAGCGCAGCATCACGCCGCCATCGTCCTACTGTTCACCGACGTGCAGATGCCCGGCTCCCGCAACGGGTTCGCCGTAGCTCGCGAGACTGCCCGGCAGTGGCCCCACATCGCCATCGTGGTGGCGTCGGGCCACATGCAGCCGGGACCAGACGATATGCCTGAGGGTGCACGCTTCATCGCCAAGCCGTTCATAGCGGAAATGGTCCACGACCACCTGAAAGAGATCTTGCCGGACGGTCAGAAGCCGGAGCCGCTGCGGGACTAGTGGTCAAAATCTGACGTTTGGTACCCATCCTTGAACGTCCGGGAAGGGTGGAAAGCCGCCGGTCCGCTTCTGGACGATGGATGCATCAAAGCGGACATCGCCGCTGGTACGGCTCACGACCCTTTGCGGAAGCCTGGAACGTCCGCTTACCGGCAGCTTAATGGGCGAAGACCAAAGGCCGGAGTGCGTCATTCGAGCACTTGTAAGAACAAATCTCAGCCGGCATGGCTGCCTCATGTCCGTGCGCCGCACTGTTACCGTCTCGATCACCCCAGAACAGGACGCGCTCCTGCGTGCCTTCCTCACGACTGGGCGTTACCGTAGCATCAGCGAGGTTCTGCGTTCGGCGCTTCGCCTGTTGGAGCGCGACGAGGCGGCTGCTCTGGCAGCGGTCAAGGCCTCGTCGCCGATCCACGAGCAGGCTCGTGGTTGAGCGGATGAGCCGAACGCCTGCATTCCTGGACGGCGGCGGTCCGATGGGCGCGTTGATCCGCGAACATGATTGGGGGGCCACGCCGCTCGGCTCGTTCGAGACTTGGCCGATCAGCCTACGCTCGGCTGTCGCGATGATGATCCGGACCCGCCAACCAGCCTATATCGCTTGGGGACCCGAACAGATCTCGCTCTACAACGACGGTTACATCCCCTTCCTTGGCAGCAAGCATCCCGCCGGCCTCGGGCAACCGGCCGCTGTGCTCTGGTCCGAGATCTGGGACGCACTGGAACCGCTCAACGCCGCCGTGCTCGCTGGTGAGGCCCAATGGTTCGAGGACGTGCCCTTCACGCTGGCCGGGCGCGACCGCGAGCAAAGCTGGTTCAGCTTCTCCTACACCCCGCTGGTCGATGACGCAGGGGTCGTCGCTGGGTTCTACTGCGGCGCCATCGAGACGACGGATCGCATCCTCGCTGAGCGCCGGTTCCGCGAGGGCGAGAAGTCTCTGCGGAAACTGAATGACACGCTCGAACAGCAGGTCGCCGAACGAACGCAGGAGCGAGATCGTCTCTGGCGTAACACGCAGGACATCCAGGTCATCATCGACGGCGCTGGTGTGTTCGAAGCGGTCAATCCGTCCTTCACGACGATCCTAGGCTGGTCGCCCGAGGAAGTGATCGGTCGGTCGGTGTTCGAATTCGTCATCCCGGACGATGAGGCTGTGACCGATCGCGCGCTCCAACACGCGCGGACCAAGACCTTGCCGACAGTGGAGAACCGCTACCGCCACAAGGACGGCGGCTTCCGCTGGATCTCATGGGTTGCGGCCCCCGAAGACGGCCTGATCTATGCCAGCGGCCGGAACGTGACGTTCGAGAAGGAACAGGCTCAGGCTCTCGCCGAGCGTACAGAAGCCCTTCAGATTGCGATCTCGCGGCAGCGCGCGATGTACGACGCAACCCGCCAGCTCATCGGCGTGCTCGATTTGGACGGCACCTTGCGGGATGCCAACCGTGCGAGCCTCGATGCCATCGGTGCGAAACACGGCCACGTCGTCGGCAAGCCGTTCGCCGAGACACCCTGGTTCACCGGCACGCCGGGCATGCCGGACATCGTCAGGGGCGGCATCGCGGCTGCGGGGGGCGGTGAGAGCATCAGGACGGAGATGGCGCTGAAGATGCCTGACGGCAGCACGCGCATCTACGACTTTGGCATGTCACCCGTGCGCGATCAGGCTGGGCGGGTGGTTGAGATCGTGCCTGAGGCGACCGACATCACGGAACTTCGAACTGCGGAGGAGGCCCTGCGGCAGTCGCAGAAGATGGAGGCTGTGGGTCAGCTCACGGGCGGCCTCGCGCATGACTTCAACAATCTGCTCGCGGGCATTTCTGGCTCGTTAGAACTGATGCAAACCCGCATGCAGCAGGGCCGCTTGACCGACGTGGATCGCTACATGACCGCCGCGCAGGGGGCGGCCAAGCGCGCCGCCGCTCTGACGCATCGCCTGCTGGCGTTCTCGCGCTGCCAGACCCTCGACCCGAAGCCCACCGACGTGAACCGGCTCGCTACGGGCATGCACGAGCTGGTCCAGCGCACGGTCGGACCCGGTATCCCGGTCGAGGTGGTCGGCGCGACCAATTGTTGGCCGGCCTTGGTGGACCCGCCGCAGCTTGAGAACGCCCTGCTCAATCTGTGTATCAACGCCCGCGACGCGATGCCGGATGGCGGCACCATCACCATTGAGACTGCCAACAAGTGGATGGATGAACGCGCGGCTCGCCAGCACGACATGCCGGAAGGCCAGTACCTGTCAGTCTGTGTGACGGACACCGGCACCGGCATGCCGCCCGAGGTGATCGCCCGTGTGTTCGAGCCATTCTTCACGACGAAGCCTATCGGCGAGGGCACCGGGCTCGGCCTATCGATGATCTACGGGTTCGCTTAGCAGTCCGGCGGGCAGGTGCGGATCTACTCCGAAGTCGGACAGGGGACGACCGTGTGCATCTACCTGCCCCGCTACTACGGGGCAGTCGAGGATGAGGCGGCTGCCAAGGAGATCGCCGACCTGCCGCGCTCGCAGGCTGGCGAGACGGTGTTGATCGTGGATGACGAGCCCACCGTGCGGATGCTGATCACCGACATCCTGGACGATCTCGGCTATGCAGCCATCGAGGCAGGTGACAGCGCCACCGGCCTCAAGGTTTTGCAATCTGACGTGCGTATCGACCTACTTGTGACGGAT
Source organism: Methylobacterium sp. GC_Met_2 (assembly GCF_026540795.1). NCBI lineage: Bacteria > Pseudomonadati > Pseudomonadota > Alphaproteobacteria > Hyphomicrobiales > Methylobacteriaceae > Methylobacterium > Methylobacterium sp. GC_Met_2. Next base: position 5,337 of record NZ_JALNUM010000010.1, on the reverse strand, counting down.
GTCGGCCTGCCCGGTGGGATGAACGGGCGGCAAATGGCAGATGCAGCACGTGCCCATCGCCCTCACCTCAAGGTGCTGTTCATCACCGGCTACGCGGAGAACGCGATCCTTGGGAACGGGACGCTCCCGCCGGGGATGGCGGTCCTGACCAAACCGTTCGCGATGGACATGATGGCTGCGCGCATCCGCTCAATGATCGAGGGCGGCAAAGAGCAAGCGCGGCACTCCTAGCCCTGCATCTACCTCGGGTGGGAGGTGGAATGTCCGCTTCGGGCTGAAGGGCCAGGGTCCGGTTTCCACCCATAGCGGACAGTGACGGCCATCGGCAGCGGCCTACTTCCGCTCGCTCTGCAGCTTGACCGGGAGAACGGCTTGCGGTAGCTCGGACCTTGCAGAGATTTAGAAGGCCCTGGCGGACACTCGCCGGGGCCTTCGTCGTTTCGGGCTGCGGCCCGTGCGAGATGGTGCGGCGGGCCTCGGTCCGTGAAAAAGGCATCGCAGTAAGCCGGTCAGCCAGGACGCCCGAAAGACCCACAGCTGCCGTAAGGCAGTGGTCGAAGCTGTAGCCCCGGCCCGCACCTATCCCATCCGCTCCCAAAGCGGTCCATTTCTTGGTAGGCTCGCTCCCATGACGGATCCGCGGCCGTGACCGAACGCGACATCGTGGAGCGCCTGCACGGCCTCTGCCTCCTGGCGGACCGGCTGCGCGCCCCGAGTCATCGCCACACCCAAGAGGACTACGTCGCCGATCGCGACGAGATCCGCGACCACGCCCGACGCTTCTACCGAGACCTGACCGGCAGCTGGCCGGGCCACGAGGCCGACGCCGCCGGACCGGCGCGTCGTGTGAGGCCGCCGGTTCCGACCGCCGTCCTGCGCCACCGCGAGCGCGTTCGGACGGCAGCGAGAACAGTCTGATCGACGGCAGCGGGCCGGGCTCTGCTGAGGGGCGTTGCTGTCCGGCCCGCTGGCTTTGCGAAAACTGCCTTCGCGGCTTCGCTTGGCAAATAGATACTGCCACAAATCTCTGTTCTGCGCGTTTGTATTTAAAATATCGACCGCGACAATTGATCACCCCGCCCCGCTCCGGCGGGGTTTTTCTTTGGAGCGTCCATGACCGCCGCCCAGCGCTCTGCGCTCCTCGACCTGTGTGCCGCCATCCAGCGCTGCGACTGCGCCCCGGCCGACATCCGCTTCCGGGCGAAAAGCCTCCAGTTCCTGCTGGCTTTCGACACCACGTTCTTCCGCTCGATCTTCGGCCGAGGCTGACCGGATGCTGTTTCAGGACACTCCCCCGCTGCGCGTCGGCGTGTCGGCGGATGCCCGGGCCCGCTCGGCGGCCGAGGGCGACGATGCCAAGCCCACCGCCGCCGAGAAGCGTCGCTCCGGCCGCACGCATCGCATGATCATGAGCCTCCCGTCGGATGGCGCCGTGGTCATCGTGCATTCGCCCTCCTGTGTCGGGATCTTCCGTGACACGATCGCGGCGATGCGTGGTCCAGAGGTCGCGGCGTGCACGCGCGTCGTCGCTGCCCCGAGCATCGCTGATGAGCGGGCGGTCACCCGACGCCTCAGCCTTCCAGTCTTCCGCGACCACTTCGTCGACGAGCAGCGCGAGCATGCTCGTGCGGTGATGCAGGCGTGGCGGCTCTGATGCCTCGGCTCATCGCGCGCCTGGCTCTGCTGATCGGCCTGCGCCGCATCACGCCGGATCCTGTCCGGTCCTGGCGCGATCCTGCGCCGCCGCTGTGCATCGACCGCCCGGTCCACGCCGGGCGCGCCCTGTCCGCCGGTGAAGCCCCCTGACATGCCCGACCTGATCGAGCGCCTGGCGCCCATCCCGTTCATCGCGGTGGCGCTGGTGCTGCTGATCGCGGTCGCCGGCCTCGACGCCCATCATCCATCCCGTTCCGCGGCGATTTCATTCCGCGACGTCCTGCTGATCGCCGCGCTTCACTTCGCGCTCGCCGCCTGCGTCCTGGTCGCCGCTCTCACCCTGGGGAATGCCGCATGAACACGGTCTTCGCCCTGATCCTGGTGTGCGCCGCCTCGACCGCGCAGCCCGAGTGCACGCGGGATACCGCGCTCGACGTCATCACCGTGAAGACGTCGTCTGTTCTTACCTGCATGATGGCGGGGCAGGCGAACGTCGCCCGTGACCGTCTCCTCGGCGATGAGCGATATGCAAAGGTAATTTGCGGCTCTCGGCCATGAGTGCGCGCCGCCGCCTCGCCTGGTCGAACGAACTCGCCCGCATCGGGCGTGATCGCGCGGATCGCCCAGAGGTCCGCGAGGAACGCCTCAACGTGACCCGGCCCTTGACGGTCGCCCTGTCCGCATGGCGCGGGGTGTCCGGTCGTCGCTACGTCGTCGGCGTCTGGACGCTGGACAAGGCCGTCGGGGCTGATGCGCCTGGCGCCGTATTCCTGGCGGTGCGTCGCAGTCCTGACGGCATCGCCCGCATCGTCGGCGCCGGCCATCGCGGCAGGATGTGGGAAGCTTTGGGGTGGGCCCGGTATGACCGAGCTACCGAGCTGCACCTCTATCACCTGGCCGATTTCGACTTCGAGCGAGACGCCATCATCGAGGACCTGATCGGTGACAACGCGCTCTGATCCGCCAGCCCACCTCGACCTCTGGTCGCTGATCGGCATCTACACCGCGGCGGCGACCATCATCGTCGAGGCGAACTACCAGCTGCCGATGGCCCTGCTCGCCGAGTGGGGCCGGATCCTGCGGGACGAATGATGTTCCGCAGATGGTACCGCCGGTTCGCTCTTGGCTTGGCTCGCGCGCTGAAGGAGCCGACCTGATCGGCTACTTCGGACTGCAGCCGATGCAGATGCCGCTGCTGATGGCATCTTGCTTTGCATCGTTGGTGGTTCGGCGGTTGATGTCCGTGTGGGCTGTAGGGCTCGCATCGCGGCTCGGCGGTCTCGTTTGACCGGTCGGCGTCACGTTGCCGGATCTGGCCGTCGTATCAGGTCCGCCGCCGGTGCCGGTCTGATCTGTCTGAGCGAATGCGGGCAGAACAGCGAGTGCGATGGCCGTGCCGGCCACAATGATCTTGATCATGGATACCTCCGTCGGGAATTCAACGCGCGAGCAAGGCCGAAGCTGCTGCCCATCTGGATCAGCTGAACAATGCCGCGGCGAGTGTCAGCATCACTTCCGCCAATTCTTCCTTCCAGCTGCGCGAAAGCCGATCCACGCCATTTCGACACCTCCCGCCGGCGGGTTGGAACGGTGGCCGAGCGGAGCGCCGCGGCCTGATTTGACCGGGATTTGATCCTGCCATCCGCAAGCTGAAACGGGCAATTTCCAAGGTCTTAAAAGACCTTGGAATATCCGGCCATTTAGACGCTAAAAGCGCAGCAATATCATGAGCTTGCAGGCGGTTTCGGGCTCACGCCGCGTAGCCCGCCTGCGGGAGCGGAATAAAGTCCAGGCGGAAGCGAAGGCTACTGCGGCAACCCGCGCTGTCGTCTACGTCCGCGTGTCGACCGACGAACAGGTCGCCTCGGGCAACGGCCTCGCTGATCAGGAACGCGCCGTCCGTGCTTTCGCGGAAAGCCAAAGCTACGCGCTCGTGGACGTGATCGCCGATCCAGGTGTCTCCGGTGCGGTCCGTCCCGCCGATCGCCCGGGCTTCAGTCGCATCCTCGCCATGGCAGAGGCCCGAGCCTTCGACATCCTGCTGGTGGCCAAGATCGACCGCCTGTCCCGCGATCTGCGGCACGCGCTGACCACAGTCTCCGACCTCGCCGAGCTGCACGACGTCGCATTCCGGTCTGTGACCGAGGCGGTGATCGACACATCCAACCCGATGGGGCGGATGTTCTTCACCTTTTTCGCCGGCATGGCTGAGCAGGAACGCTACGTCATTCGCGACCGCACCGCCGGCGGCCGCACCACGAAGGCCCGCAAAGGCGGCTTCGCTGGTGGCCAGGCACCCTACGGCTACGAACGCGACTTGGAAGGCGGCCTCCGGATCGTCCCGGCGCAGGCCCGGGTCGTTCGCCGCATCTTCGAGGCCCGGAAGCGCAAGACCACGTTGAAGGCGATCGCCGAGACGCTGAACGCCGACGGCATCCCGGCTCCCAAGGGCGGCCGCTGGTCCATTTCGACGGTCGCCTACGTGACCGACAACATGAAGTACCGCGGCGCCATCGAGTACCTGTTCCGCTGGAACGGGCAGGAAACCCACGTGCTCGCCGATGGCGACCATGAAGCCATCGTGAAGTGAACGCATGACCGAGGACCTCGACCGCACCCTCGAACGGCTGGAGGTCCGGCCGGGCGACATCCTGGTGGTGCGCACCACCCAGAAGCTGCCGAAGGAAAAGGCCGCGGCCTGGTCGGACGAGCTGATCCGCCTCTGCGCGGCCTCCGGCGTCACCGACGTGACCGTCCTCGTCCTCGACAACGCCGCCGAGCTCACGATCGAGCGGCCGGCCACGCGCCTCATGCAACAGTGCCGGGACGTGCCACAACCCATGCAGGTCTGGTGACCATGGCCGCGCAGACGCTGACGATCCTCGATCCGATCTCGGGTGAGCTGAAGACCATCACCGTCGGGCGGTGAGCCGATGCTGAAGCTCGACGCCAGCGAGTTCGGTCTGAAGTCCGAAGCCGTCGGCCGCGCTGCCAAGCAGGTGCCGTTCGTCGCGGCCTTCGCGCTGACCAACGCGATGAAGGATGCCCGGGAGGCCGAGCGCGAGACCATGCGGTCCGTGTTCGATCAGCCGTCGAACTTCACCCTGAACAGCCTGATGGTCCGGCCGGCCACGAAGCAGCGGCTCTCCGCCGAGCTCGGGTTCAAGGAAGGCAACGGCTCGATCGCGGCCTGGAAGTATCTCGGCCCGCAGGTCGCCGGCGGCACGCGCCGCCACAAGCGGTTCGAGGTCCTGCTGATCCGCAAGGGCCTGATGCTCGCCGGCGAGTTCGCGGTGCCCAGCACGCGCTGCCCGCGGGACGGCAACGGCAACGTGTCGGGAGCCTTCATTACCCGTATGCTCTCAGCGGTCGGTGCACAGTCCGACCGCCATCAGAACACCACGGCGCGCTCTAAGCGTCGGAACGCCGGTCGGAACATCGAGTACGTCGTCTTCCGGAACCACGGTAAAGCGCCCGACGGGATCTACCTGCAGAAGGACAAGTTCGCGGTACCGATCTTCCTGTTCGTGAAGGGCGTCAGCTACAAGAAGCGCTTCCCCTACTACGAGAAGGCTGGTGCCGTGGTGCCCGTCGCCTACCGGAAGCATTTCCGAGCGGCCTGGGAGCGCTTCGTCGTCAACGACGTGCGCCGGAAGGGCTGATCGGGCGGAGGCCGCCGGC